>JAFOCV010000054.1 GCA_017381015.1 Bacteroidaceae bacterium | reverse complement strand
TATAGATAGATATATTATAGATATTATATATATAAAGTCTTTACCATATAATGCCCAGAGCCTGACGGAGGCAGCATGTGGGCAGGGGGAGAAGAAAAGTTTGTAAGCGTAAGCGTAATCACTGGAGCATTCGCTTGGAGCGAGAGGAAAAAATCAGTATCTTTGTGTTTGGGAAAATATAATAAATCAATAGTATATGAAGGAGATTGAAGAACTGAAATTGTGCGAGCAGAAGGACGGCAAGCTGGATCTGACACAGGACGATGGCCTAGAGTATCTGGTGAAGCTGGCTGACGAGCTGTGGCCGTTTGTAAACCCATACTTTAAAGCTAAATATGACACGTACCTCCGAATGAAACGCGATTGGGACAAATATAAAGGTGGGCCGTTGGAGGAGACGATGTTCCTTTTATATGATACTACAAATGAAGACCTCCGAGAGAAACTAAAAAAGGACCCAGAAGAAATGCTTTTGGATAGAGATCGAATTTACAAACCATCTTCTGTTCCTTTTTATTTTCAAAAATATTACTTTGACAATCAGATAGACAACACTGGGTCAAGCATATATTCGGAAAATATGTTCATACAAGGCTTTCTAAAGGAGCTTGGTCTAGACCCGCGCAAGTTTTGGTACTTGTGCCTAGCTGTAAAATGGCAGGCTTACTTGTACCGAAAAAATGGAATTCTGCAGACGACTGTGGAGAAAGAATACGACTCCTTAATAAATTTTCTTAGCTACGGAAAATGCGGTTTGACCATACAAACAAAAGACGAGAAGAATAAACTCAAAATAAACAACGAGCCAACACTAGCTTTAATAAGATTCGCGTTAGAGTATTATCGAAATCATGATCACGGTATATTTTCTGCGTTTGCCATCGGAAGTGTATATGAAAACAAGAAACCATGCAACACTCAGATTGTGGCCTACTTTACTGCCGTGATGGACCACTTTCTTAAGGCATACATCCCAGAGGGCAAACCGCTGGAGATTATATGTAACAAATTCACCACGCGCGACCTGATAGCATGGATGGTATACATACTGGAAGTGGACCTTCTGGCCGGCAAGAAGACCGGGAAGCAATTGAAAAACAGAGAGAGGTTCTACAGCGAAGGGCGCACTTTCCTGCGTAAACACATAAAGAGCTATATAAAGAAAGTAGACCCTAAGGAATTTTATCTCGGTTAAATTCACGAAGAATGACCACCTGCTGACCCACATCTTCCCACCAGTAAACTCCCCCTTGTGCGGGGAGTTTTTTTGTGCCCTGTCTGGCGGAGGTAAGTTTTTGGAAATTCTTACCGCAATTTCCGAGGTAAGATTTTGCGCTTTTTCACTCCTTTTTTAGAGGTAAACTTTCGGGAAATCTTACTCCGTATCTATTTGATAATTAATGCTTTATCCTTTTGTAGTTTTCATAAAAAGCTATACCTTTGCACTCGCAAACGGGAAACAAGCCGCTGAGGGTTTCTTCCTGCCAGCAAAGAGTTCTTTAACATATTAGAAATATAGGGGACGTGCACATCGGAAGGACAGTGAGCTCGGGATTCTGCTAGCATACAAAAATTTTTGCCCGATTTACTTGATTTTCGAAAAACCCTAAACTAGTATTGCAGTGTAGCTCGCTGCATGGGAAAGGAACTAGCAATAATTAATAATTAATAATCGGTAAAGGTGCTCAGCACACCTTTACCTTAAAAGATAAAAATTATGAACAAGAATTATATTAAAATTGAAGACCTGGTTAAAAACGGTCGTGAGATTAACATCGCAGAAGTAGCAGAACATAACGCTCTAGAGGAATTCTTGAAGGCTAAAGCAGAAGTAGGAGAGCCTCAGCAAGAGGAGAACAATAATAGCATCTTCGCCATCTTGGGTGGAGGCGAAGAAAATCCAAACCGCCGTGCGTGGGCGGACCTAGACCTTGGAAGGTCTAGAGTGCAGGTCTTCCAGGACAGCCTCATCTGTAAGATGAAGTTACCTAAGAACCTTAACCGTAAACAATACTATGAGAGTGTGTCTACATTCGCAAAGTTCCTTAGGAGAATCGGGAAATATATGTTTAACAACGACGTCCTCACGGCTCAAACCAAGGAGGAAGCAGACCAGGCTATGTTCGCATCATGGTGCGAGTACGTTGACGCCTGGTTTGAAATGCAACGTAAGTACGATGAGCAGTTCCTTGCTCAGCAAGAAGAAGCCCCCCAGGAGGGTCTGCAACTTAAGGATAATAAATAATTATAATTATGACAATTATTAACAATCAATGCGTAGGGGCTCTGCAAGGAGCCCTTACCTATGTCAACAACTCGTTTGACACTGAACCGAAGGTACTCACGCGGGAAATCATGGACCAATTGCTGGACAGCAAGCACACCAGCAAGCTGATAGAGCAGTACCGTAGCGAAAAGAGGCAGGATGCAAAGAAGAAACTGCCTGCCGTACTGTTCAACGGACTCTACTCTCCACCGCTAGCCGAAAGATGGTTGGCTCAGGACCCACAACACTCTCGCCGTCAGGACCAGTGCTTTATACCCTCGCCATTCTATGGCATAGACATAGATATGCCCAATTGTGGCATGCAGATGTACCAGCATGCTCTGCGCTGCATAGAAAACAAGCTGGGAGATCCCTCACTCTTCCTGGCCATGGCATACCTCACTCCCTCTCAGGGTCTGAGACTGGTGGTGAAACGCACCGGAGTACTGTCCATCGAACAGGAAATACAGAAATGGCACAACATATTGAATCTGCCCATAGACACCAAGTGCAAGAATCTCTCGCGCCTGTATCTGTTGTGCCACAGGGATGATGTACTTTATTACAATCCGGATATGCTCTTCCCGCTCCAGGACTATGATTCTCCTGGCGAAAAAGCCGAATCCTTGCCCCAGGAGGGCACTCACTCTGAAGAGGAAGCGGAATTACACGATCAGAAGGCTATAAAGCTGGTTGCAAAAGCCGTTCCCATCAAACAAAGCACCCCACCCCAGCCTGCATACAGCGATGCAGACGATGACGAGCTGATGGACGATCAGTGCCTACAGGACGAGGAAATACAGGTACCTCCCATGCCCGAACGTCTGCCTCCTGCCATAGAGCACATCATCAGCGCTTCGCCGGAAAATACCAGACCCGCAGTGGCAATAGCCTGCTTCTCGGCTCTGAGAATACTACTGAGCGAAGTACAGTTCAAACACATAGACAATCGTGACTTTGAGCCCTGCTTCATGAACATCTGCATAGCATCGCAGGCCAGTGGCAAGTCTGCCATACGTATGCCCCTCAAGGAGATACTATATGACATAGAGAAGGAGGACGAGGAGAATCGTGCCGCAGACGACCAGTGGCGTGCAAAATGCGCCGTGCTTCCTGCCAATGCCGAACGTCCACCTGCGCCCACCTCTCCACTGAGAATAGTACAGGCGGATATGACCAATCCTGCCCTGGTAAAACTCTGCAAGAGAGCCCACCCGCACTCGCTCTATACCTATGGCGAAGAGATAGAGAAGATACTGCGCCTGAAGGGTGCTTCGGAGATCATACGCTCGGCATACGACTGTGAGCAATACGGTCAGGAACGTGTTTCGGCTGCTTCGGTCAGCGAAGTGGCTCAACTGAGATGGAGCTTCAACTTCTCCACCACTCCCAATACGGCAAGACGTGTGCTCAAGGGGGATACCAACAATGGTACTCTCAGCCGACTGTGTCTCAGCACCATCATACTGGACGAGGACGACTGGGGAGAAGACACACCCACCTATGGCCAGTACGGCGAATCATATCGCAACACGCTGAAGGTCTACACCACCCCACTGCTCCGGGCCAAGGGCATAATACACTATCCCGAAGCCATCAAATGGGCTAATGACGAAAAAATCCGCCAGACCAACTATCTCAAGATGATGGATGCCAAGCACATGCTGCCCTTTCTGTGGCGCTCGCTGCAAATGGGATGCTGGAGAGGATACATACTCAGCATCATGCACGGTGGATGGAGCCAGGAGATAGAAGACTTCTGCTCGTGGAGCGTATCATATGACATGTGGTGCAAGAGCTACTACTTCGGACAGCTCATCGAGAAGGACTTCAACGTCGTCGAACAAGGCGGTCATCGCCCCACTATGCTATTGCCCATGCTTCAAAATACGTTCACATACAATGATGCCGTCAGCATACGACGCATCATGAACAAGCCCACCACATCCAGAGCCGTGCGCAATATGCTCAACCAGTGGATTCACCGCAAGCTCGTCACTTACGACAAAGAAACTAAGAAATACCACAAAACCAACATAAATCACTAATCCTGCGTAATCGTAGTCTGCCACAGGGGAAAAGCACCAACATACCTCAAAAGCAACTGACCACCACCACTCACAAGCCCCCCCCTCATCCACAGACTACGATTACAATTACAATTACAAAAACCGCCGCCACCCTTTTGGGGGGCCTAGAGGTCCTAGAAGTTCTAGAGATTCTAGAAAATCTAGAAATACTAGAAATACTAGATACTCTAGAGACCCTAGAGACCTTATCAGAGACCTTATTATTTTTCCAAAACCATTTTATTATCACCTACAGCTTATGAAAAACATCAATTACTTCCAGGAACTCAGTTTCCACAAATTCAACACACCCGAGTACGTCACCATCATGGACCGCTTCATCTCACAAACCATTGCCCTAGGAGCAGATACTCTGCACTATGAAGAAGCCGACGTCGACCGCCTTCGCCAACTGCACACACAATTGCAGAACAACGTGGCACGTACCACAGCCTGTCCAGAAACCATCAAGCTTCAGGCCCTGGACGTAGAGCGCAGCACCCTGGGTCAGTACATCATCACCAGCGTGCGCAATTCGCTGAGCCTGCCCCTTGCCGAAAAAGCAGCAGCAGCCACCGCACTGTACACCGTATTGAAACCCTACGTGGGATTCTACAACCAGCCAGCACCACAGAAAACTGCCACCATAGAGGGCATGCTCATAGACCTGAATCAGGAATCCATGCAGACATACATCACCGCTCTGGGACTGGGCAACTACATCGAAACACTCACGCTGAAGAACGCTCAGTACAAGGTCATACTGGAACAGCGCACACAGGCCCGCACCGCCAACAAAGCAGTGGACAGCGCCACTCTGCGCCAGGAAATGGACTCCCTCTACAAGTACATCACCACCGTGGCTTTTGCTCACAACGTACTCACTCCCTCAGAAGAGATAGATGCCTACATCCTTACCATCAATGCCATCCTGAGCGAAGCAAATGCCAGCTACAACCAGCGTACTGCCAAAACAGAGAAAAACGAGAATCCTGACAGCCCAGAAAACTCAGACAATACAGACAACACTGAAAACCAGGAATCACCCACTACTCCAGACAGCAACGACACCTCAGCAGAGCAGTAAGCCACACACACCACCGTGCAGTGAGCAGTGAGCTGAGAGCTGTGAACAATGAGATATGAGCATCACTCAGAAAAATCAGTGAGCAGCGCCTTATTGACTCCTGCTCACTGATAATCTTCCCTTTCACTTTGTTTTCTTGAAAAAAATCAATACCTTTGCCCCAGAAATTAGAATAAAAACAACGAAAAGTATGAAATACGGATTCGTAAGAGTAGCCGCCGGCATACCAGAGGTAAAGGTGGCAGACACTCAGCACAACGTGGAGGAAATAGAAAAACTGGTCCTCAGAGCACAGGCTCAGAACGTTGAAATTCTAGTCACCCCCGAACTGAGCCTCACTGGCTATACCTGTCAGGATCTCTTCTTCCAGCAGACTCTGGTGGAGGAGGCAGAGATAGCGCTGATGAAGCTAATGGACTTTACTCGCTCCATGGACATGATACTCATCGTGGGTATGCCCGTGGTATGCAATCACAATATGCTCAATTGTGCCGTGGTATTGCAGAAAGGCAAAATACAGGGCATCGTGGCAAAGAGCTTCCTGAGCAACCACAGAGACAGCAGCGAAAAGCGATGGTTCACCTCCATCACCGAAGCAGAAAACAGCAAGGTATGGCTCTGCGGCGACCAGGTGGAAATAAGCCGATACCACATCTTCAATACTCCCTCATGCAGCTTTGCCATCGAGATAGGACACGACATGTGGGCTCCTATCCCCCCCTCCAGCACTCTCTCACTGATGGGTGCAGAGATAATACTGTGCCCTGCTGCGGATAGTAGCTTCGTGGGCAAGAACGACTATATCACCAATCTGGTATGTGCACAGAGCGCCGCCTGCATAGGTGGATACGTGTATGCCAGCGCAGGTTTTGGCGAGAGCTCTACAGACCTGGTTTATGGAGGCAAAACCCTGATATGCGAGAACGGCAACATACTCTGCGAGAAAAAGCCCTATGGCATGGAACCTGGTTTGATACTTAGCGAAATAGACGTAGAGAAGATCCGAGGTGATCGTCGCTCCAACAAGATTTTCAGCGATTCTACCAAGGAAATCAACAAGGAAAAACTCACCATCACCAATACGGACATGATGGCTCGTCGCGACCTGGAACTCTCTCGCCACATCAGCCAGCATCCCTTCTATTCAGAGGACAAAGCACAACTGGCACGCGAGACGGAAGAGATATTCAGCATTCAAACTCTTGGTTTAGCCAAACGACTGAAACACACTGGGTGTAAGACAGTTGTACTGGGCATCAGCGGTGGATTGGACAGCACTCTGGCTCTATTGGTATGCGTGGGCACATTCGATCTACTCAAGCTTGACCGCAAGGGTATTGTGGGAGTCACCATGCCTGGTTTTGGCACCACAGACCGCACCTACCAGAACGCCCTCACGCTGATGAAGCATCTGGGCATCACACTCCGAGAAGTAAGCATCAAGGATGCCTGCCTGCAGCACTTCAAGGACATAGAACACAATCCCCTCAAGCACGACATCACGTACGAGAACTCTCAGGCTCGCGAACGCACCCAAATCCTCATGGACATAGCCAATCAGGTGAATGGCATGGTAGTGGGTACTGGCGACCTGTCCGAACTGGCACTTGGTTGGGCCACATACAACGGCGATCACATGTCCATGTACAGCGTCAATGGCTCTGTGCCCAAGACAGTAGTAAGACTGGTGGTAGCATGGTATGCCAGCGTACAGAAGAGTACCGTGGTGAGAAGCACTCTGGAGGACATCATAGACACCCCCATCTCGCCCGAGCTGATACCCGCCCACGAGAATGGCGAAATCAAGCAGAAGACAGAAGACCTGGTAGGCCCCTACGAACTGCATGACTTCTTCCTCTACTACATACTGCGCCATGGCTTCCGCCCTGGCAAGATATACATGCTGGCACGACATGCCTTTGCACAAAGCGACTACGATGACGAAACGATAAAGAAATGGTTGTCTGTATGTTACAGACGTTTCTTCAACCAACAGTTCAAGCGCTCTTGCTTGCCCGACGGACCCAAGGTGGGTACCTGTGGATTGTCTCCCCGAGGCGATTGGCAAATGCCCAGCGATGCCGTTTCGCTCAGTTGGCTGAAGGAGTGTGAAAGTCTGTAAACCGCACCGTTCCTCCACCCCCCGAATGAAATAGTTTTTTTTCATTTTGATATATTAGTTTTGGTTAATGGCGTGCTGTATTCGATTCGTCGGGTATGGCACGCACTTTTTCTGCACCACACCACACAGGCCAAAACACCAGGCATAGTTCAGAAATAGTCCTTTGAAAGTGTAGAAATCCGAGTTTTTTTTCGTATCTTTGTGCGCGAAATTTTATAATATAGAAACTACACTTATGAGAAAGATTTTATTCCTTGCATGCATGCTTTTGATGACAGCCCTATGCATGAATGCTCAATCAAAGAAGACAGTAAATAGCAACGTGCGCCCCACAGGTAGCAGCAATGCCGAGAATTATGCGGAAATCAAGTTTGACACCCTGCGCTACAACTTTGGCATCTTCCCCCAGTCAGACCCTATCCGCAAGTGCACCTTCCGCTTTACCAACGTAGGTACTGCTCCCCTCATCATCAATCAGGCTTTCGCCTCGTGTGGATGCACCGTGCCCGCATACACCAAGGACCCCATCAAGCCAGGAGAAAGAGACAGCATCAACGTAACATACAATGGCAAGGGACTCATGCCCGGACGCTTCTCCAAGACCATTACCATTCGCTCCAACTCGAAAACAAAAATCGTGCGCCTGATCATCGAAGGAGAAATGACCGAGTAATAACCAAAAATCATTCAGATCATTCAGAATACTCTGATTACTCAGAATACTCAGAATACTCAGAATCATCGCTAATCGCTAATCGCTAATCTCTCATCGCTAATCTCTCATCGCTAATCGCAAATCGCCCCCTACTCTCGTGGAAAAGATAATACTCGGCATAGACCCCGGCACCAATATGATGGGATATGGTGTGATACGCGTTTCAGGCAAGAAGGCAGAGGCCCTGGCCCTGGGCGTAATAGACCTGAGAAAATTCTCTGACCATTACCTGAAACTGGGACACATCTTCGAGCGTATCACTGGCATCATAGATTCATACCTGCCCGATGAGATGGCTATCGAAGCTCCCTTCTTTGGCAAAAACGTGCAATCCATGCTCAAACTGGGCAGAGCACAGGGAGTAGCCATGGCGGCTGCGATACAAAGACAGGTTCCCATCACCGAGTACGCTCCACTGAAAATCAAGATGGCCATCACAGGCAATGGTGCTGCATCCAAAGAACAAGTGGCTGACATGCTCAGAAGAATGCTCCACCTGGACAAAGAAGAAGTGGGACGCTTCCTGGATGCTACTGACGCACTGGCTGCTGCCTATTGTCACTTCCTGCAGATGGGACGCCCCGAAACGGACAAGAAATACTCTTCGTGGAAGGACTTCGTCAATAAGAACAAAGACAGGCAATCCTCATCGCCCATCGGCAAAAAGAGTCCAGACTCCTGAACATAACACAAAAACATACAAGAAACGCTTACAATTACGCTTACAAAAGAGATGGAGTAAGGGTTGGTGAGGTAGAAGGTAGTGAGGTAGAATCCGCAATTTAAACAAGTTTAATTACTCTCGGAGATTTCCGTTTTCAGTTTTCACATTTCAGTTTTAAATGAACCCAATAATCAAAATAACCAACGGCATTACACGCCACCCCGACTGGCGTATGGCTTCTCCCGTCAACATGGAGATAATGCCCGGAGAGCAGATAGCCATCTGTGGCGACAATGCTGCTGGCAAAAGCCGTTTGGTAGAGATTATCACTGGACACTACCCCCTGCTGCAGAATAGTGTCTACTACGACTTTGACACCACAGGTGCAGAGGCTGGTACTCCCACACAGAAACGCCTCATCAGCGAACAACTCCGCTTCATCTCCTTCCGAGACTCTTATGGAGATCAGGACGGAACATATTATTATCAGCAGCGCTGGAATCAGCACGACATAGACGAGAATACTCCCACGGCTGGCACTCTCCTGGAAAAGATAGAGGAGCACAGACCAGGACTTCGCTCTGAACTATACAGAATGTTCAATCTGGAGGGTGTGCTGGACAAATATATCATCTCTCTCTCCAGTGGCGAGCTGCGCAAATTCCAACTGACACGCACTCTGCTCACCGAACCTCGTGTGCTCATCATGGACAATCCATTCATCGGACTTGATGCTCCTACCAGAGATGCCTTGAAAGAACTATTGAGCACTCTGACCAAGGAAACACATCTCACCATCATTCTGGTGCTGTCCAAGTATGATGACATTCCTGAATTTATCACTCACGTTCTCCCCGTGGAAGGACTGGAGTTGAAGGCAAAACAAACGAGAGTTGAATTCATGGAAACCATCTCAAAACCCTCTACTGCTCTCCCCGAGCATCTTGCTCAATGGATAGAACAACTGCCTGCCAAGGATATCTCCAGCATACCTTTCTATCCCCAGAAGGGAGGAGAGATTCTGCACCTGCACGACGTGTGTATCAAGTACGGCAATCGTACCATACTGAACGAACTCACTTGGAAAGTGTGTGAAGGTGAACGCTGGGCTCTGCAGGGAGAAAATGGTGCCGGAAAGAGTACTTTGCTGTCGCTGGTATGTGCCGACAATCCTCAGAGCTATGCCTGCAACATAGAACTCTTTGGGCACAGAAGAGGCACAGGCGAAAGCATCTGGCAGATCAAGAAACACATCGGATACGTCTCTCCCGAGATGCACCGTGCCTATCTGCGCGACTTACCTGCCATAGACATCGTAGCAAGCGGTTTGTCCGATAGCGTAGGACTCTATTGCCGTCCTCGCCCCGAGCAGCGCGATATCTGCCGTCAATGGATGACTGTCTTTGGCATAGAACATCTGCAGGACAAGACTTTCCTCAAGCTCTCCAGTGGCGAACAACGCCTATGCCTCCTGGCCAGAGCCTTTGTAAAAGATCCGGAACTGCTCATCCTGGACGAACCTCTACACGGTTTGGACTTGAACAACAGACAACGAGTGCGCGAGGTAATAGATGCCTTCTGCCAGAGAGAACACAAGACTCTGATTATGGTTACGCATTACAAAGAGGAACTTCCCAACTGTATCACTCATAGTCTTACTCTCAAGAAGAATTCATAAACACAAGTCAAAACTCAGTACTTAGACACAAAGAAATACGCAATATGGACGTTGCAATAGTAAAATACAACGCAGGAAATATATACTCGGTGGTTCACGCACTGAAGAGATTGGGCATAGAACCAATTCTCACCGACGATGCAGAACTTCTGGCTAAGGCAGACAGAGTCCTCTTTCCCGGACAGGGCGAAGCCAGCAATGCTATGGCTTATATCAAGGAGCATGCCCTGGACAAAGTCATCAAGGACTTGCGCCAACCCGTTCTTGGCATCTGCATAGGACAGCAACTGATGTGCCAGCACAGCGAAGAAGGCAACACCGATTGCCTGGGCATCTTCCCTCTGGAGGTGAAAAGATTCTCTCCCAAGGTACACGAAGACAAGGTTCCACAGATGGGATGGAACAGCATCTACAATCTTTCCACCCCTCTCTTCCAGGGTATCAACGAGCACGAATACATCTACAATGTGCATAGCTTCTACGTACCCTTTCACGAGGATTTCACCATAGCCACATGCGACTATATCCTGCCCTACTCTGCTGCTCTGCACAAGGACAACTTCTACGCCACACAGTTTCACCCCGAAAAGAGCGGTAGCGTGGGAGAAAGAATACTGAAAAACTTTCTCAATCTATAAACCAACCTCACGAGCCTGTACTCCACTCCCCTCTCTGGAGACACCTCAGAAAAAGATATTATGATAGAACTCATACCCGCTATAGATCTGATTGATGGCAAATGTGTACGCCTCACCAAGGGCGACTACAATCAGAAAACCATCTACAATGAAAACCCTGTGCTGCAGGCAAAGGAGTTTGAACAACTGGGTTTCAAACGCCTGCACATTGTAGACTTGGACGGAGCCAAGAGCAAGCACATAGTAAACGATGCAGTGCTCCGTGCCATTACCGAAGCTACCAATCTGACGGTAGACTTTGGTGGAGGTATCAAGACTGACGAAGACATAGAGAAAGCCTTCAGCGCCAGTGCACACATGGTAACCATCGGTAGTGTGGCTGTGACTCACCCCGAAATGTTTCTCGCCTGGCTCAAGAAATACGGTAGCGAAAGAATCATCCTTGGCGCCGATGTGCGTGATGGCATGGTGAGCATCAACGGATGGAAGGAAGACTCTACGGAAGAATTGCTCAGCTTCTTGGGCAAGTACGTGGAGGCTGGAGTCACCAACGTGCTTTGCACCGAGATAAGCAAGGATGGCACCCTCAGCGGACCAGCCACAGAGATGTACCAGGAGGTAATGAAGCACTATCCACATCTGCATCTGATAGCATCAGGTGGCGTGTCGTGCAACGAAGACATCCTTCACCTGAACGAGAGCGGAATACCTGCCGTAGTCTTTGGCAAGGCTTATTACGAAGGCAAAATAGACATTAGCAAATTATGTTAGCAAAAAGAATAATACCCTGTCTGGATGTAAAGGATGGTATGACGGTGAAGGGTACCAACTTTGTCAATCTGCGCACTGCTGGTGATCCAGTGGAACTGGGCAAGGCTTACAGTGACAATGGTGCTGACGAACTGTGTTTCCTGGACATCACTGCCAGCTATGAAGGACGCAAAACCTTCACTAACATCGTCAGTCGTGTGGCGGCAGAAATCAACATACCATTTACCGTTGGTGGTGGCATACAAGAGATTCGCGACGTGGAACGCTTGCTCAATGCTGGTGCCGACAAGGTGAGTATCAACTCGGCTGCTATCTACCACCCCAGCCTCATCGACGAGATAGCACAGCACTTTGGTTCGCAGGTAATAGTATGCGCCATTGATGCTCGCAACGATGCTGATGGTTGGCACTGCTATACCAAAGGCGGACGCCAGCGTCAGGAACTGCGACTCATGGATTGGGCTCACGAAGTACAGGAACGTGGTGCAGGCGAGATTCTCTTCACCTCGATGGATCATGATGGCGTCAAGACAGGCTTTGCCAATGAAGCCTTGGCAGAACTAGCCAACCGTCTCTCCATACCCATCATTGCCAGCGGTGGTGCTGGCGAGATGAGCCATTTCCGCGATGCCTTCACCCTAGGACATGCTGATGCTGCCCTGGCGGCTAGCGTATTCCACTTTGGAGAAATTGCTATCCCCGAATTAAAACAATACCTCAGAGAAGAAAATATACCCGTAAGATTATAACACTTACAATTACGCTTACAAAACATTCACAAAATTTTGTGATATCACACAATACAATTACTATGGAAATTAACTTTGAAAAAATGCAAGGATTAATTCCTGCCATCATACAGGATGCCGACACACGTCAGGTGCTTATGCTTGGATACATGAACCAGGAGGCTTACGACATTACCTTGAAGACTGGTAAGGTTACCTTCTGGAGTCGCTCTCGCCAAAGCATCTGGACAAAGGGCGAAACCAGTGGCAACTTCCTCAACGTAGTAGACATCAAGAACGATTGCGATAATGATACACTGCTCATACGCGTTCACCCCGTTGGCCCAGTGTGCCACACTGGTACCGATACCTGCTGGGGAGAGAAGAATGAATATCCCTGCACTCCCACTACTGCTGGTGAAAACAATCCCTTGCTCTTCCTGAGCGAGCTCCAAAACTTCATCGAGGAGCGTCATCGCCAGATGCCAGAGGGTTCTTACACCACATCTCTGTTCAAGGATGGACTCAACCGCATGGCTCAGAAGGTGGGCGAAGAGGCTTTGGAACTAGTCATCGAGGCTGTCAACGGTACAAACGAGCGCATGGTATACGAAGGTTCGGATATGCTTTACCACCTGATTGTTCTGCTCACCAGCAAGGGTATGCGCATAGAGCAGATGGCTCAGGAACTGATGGAGCGTCACAACCCCAATTGGAAGAAACACTAAGACGAGCGATTAGCGATTATCTATATCTTCTATATCTTCTTTAATTTCTATAGCATCTATAACATCTATAGCACCTATAGCATCTATATATTCTGAAACGATGATAATAAATTACAACAACGTGCACCTCAAGCACGACGAGCGTACAATACTCTCTGGCGTGAATATGCAAGTCATGGCTGGAGATATGGTGTATCTCACAGGATTGGTGGGTAGCGGCAAGAGTACATTGATGGCAAGCATGTATGGCAATACTCCCATCTGCAACGGACAAGCAATTGTTTTGAAGCACGACTTGCGCAGAATCAACCACAATCAGATGCAATTCCTTCGCCGAAGAATAGGTGTGGTGCATCAGGATCTAAGATTGCTATCAGAGCACACCGTGTATGAGAATCTCGACTTCGTACTGCGTGCTACCGACTGGACTCAAAAGACTCTCCGCGATGAGCGCATAGAGGAGGTTCTGAATTGGGTTCATCTCTCTGACAAAATCAACTGTCTGCCCCACGAACTGTCTGGCGGACAGAAGCAATGCATCTGCATAGCTCGTGCTATGCTCAACCATCCCGAACTGATACTGGCAGACGAACCCACAGGACAACTGGACGCTGAGAATGGCGAACGTGTGATAGCACTGCTCAATGACATCAGAGAGAAGACTAAGTGTGCCGTGGTTATCTCAACACACAATGCGCAATGGCCAGTTGCCTTTCCTGGCAACATATATCATTGCGAGAATTATACCCTAACAAAAGTAAATGAATAAAACAAAAATAAAATCAGAAGACATGAAAGTACTAAAATTCGGTGGCACCAGCGTTGGTTCACCAGAACGCATGAAGAGCGTTTGCAACTTGATTACTGCTGACGGAGAGCAGAAGCTAGTTGTCCTATCAGCCATGAGTGGCACTACCAATTCTTTGGTGGAGATTTCAGACTATCTCTACAAGAAGAACCCCGAGGGTGCCAGCACCATCATCAATCAGTTGGAGCGCAAGTATATGAGCCATGTTGACGAGCTCTATGAGACTGAAGAATGGCGCGCAAAGACTCGTGATTTCCTCAAGGAGCAGTTCCGCTACCTTCGCAGTTTTACCAAGATTCACTTCACTTCGTTCGAGGAGAAGGTTATCCTGGCTGAAGGCGAGATTATCTCTACCAATATGGTTACCAACTATCTATTGGAGCGTGGCATCAAGACTATCCTTCTTCCTGCTCTGGAGATGATTCGTACCGACAAGAATGCAGAGCCAGATTTTCATTACATTACGGAGAAGTGCAACTACTTCATGAACGAGAACCCCGACTATCAGATTTACATCACTCAGGGCTTCATCTGCCGTAATGCCTATGGCGAGGTGGACAATCTGCTTCGTGGTGGTTCTGACTATACTGCATGCCTCATTGGTGCTGCTCTGCAGGTAGAAGAGATTCAGATTTGGACAGACATTGATGGTATGCACAACAATGATCCACGCTATGTCAAGGGCACTACTCCCGTGCATCAGTTGCACTTTGCCGAGGCTGCCGAGCTGGCATACTTCGGTGCCAAGATTCTGCACCCCACATGCATACAGCCTGCCAAGTTCTCTGGTGTTCCCGTCAGATTGCTCAACACTATGGATCCAGAGGCTCATGGCACTATCATCAACAATGACTTCCACGAGGGCAAAATCAAGGCTGTAGCTGCACGCGATGGCAATACCTGCATCCGTATCAATTCTTCTCGTATGCTGCTGGCTTATGGCTTCTTGCGCAAGGTGTTTGAGATTTTCGAGACATATCGCACCAGCATTGATATGATTTGTACAAGCGAAGTGGGTGTGAGCCTCACTATCGACAATACCGCTCATCTGGCAGACATCGTATCAGAGCTGAAGAAGTATGGTACCGTTTCTGTCGAGGAGAATATGTGTATCATCTGCGTTGTTGGCGACTTGCGCCCTGAGAATTGTGGCTTCGAGAGCGTTGCATGTGATGCTTTGCGCGAAATCCCCGTGCGCATGATTTCCTACGGCGGCAGCAACCACAATATCTCCTTCGTTGTCAAGGCTGAGGACAAGCAGCGCACTCTGCAGTCTTTGCAGGATATTCTGTTCTAGTATTCACGCATGCGCACATACGCGCGCATAGTATATATTATATGGTAATCAAGGTATGGTGCCTTGTGATGGGGGGAGAAACAGACTTCCCCTCTCTCCACAAGGTATCATGTCCTATACCGTGCACGGAAGAAGAAGAAATACTGTTTTTCAAATCATAGGTATAAAAAAACACGTATGTTCCCATTAGAAAAGTTTCAACAAATAGACACACCCTTTTATTACTACGACACCGAGCTGCTGCGCCAGACACTCTCTGCCATACGCGACAACATTACTCCCGAGATGCACGTGCACTATGCCGTCAAAGCTTGTGCCAACCCCAAGGTGCTGAGCATCATTGCCCAGGAGGGTTTCGGTGCCGACTGCGTGAGCGGTGGTGAGGTTCAGGCTGCCATCGATGCTGGTTTTCCTGCCGAAAAGATAGTGTATGCTGGTGTGGGCAAGAGCGACAGAGAGATAATCCTGGGCTTGGAGCATGGCATCTTTGCCTTCAACGTGGAGAGCATCCCCGAACTGGAGATTATCAATCAGTTGGCACTACAGAGGGGCAAGGTGGCTCGTGTGGCTCTGCGCATCAATCCCAACGTGGGTGCTCACACTCATGCCAATATCACTACGGGGTTGGCTGAGAACAAGTTTGGCATCGACATGCAGGACATGGAAGACGTCATCCGCCGCACCCAGGAGATGCAGGGCATCCAGTTCATCGGGCTCCACTTCCACATCGGCAGCCAGATACTGGAGATGGACGACTTCATTGCCCTCTGTCATCGTATCAACGAGATTCAGGAACGTCTTGAGGCTGCAGGTTTCCCCACCGTGAGCGACATCAACGTGGGTGGCGGACTGGGCGTAGACTATCAGCAGCCCAATGAGCATCCCATACCCGATTTCAAGGCTTACTTCCAAGCCTACAAGCAGAATCTCAAGCTGCGTCATGGACAGCAGTTGCACTTCGAGCTGGGCAGAGCCATCGTCTGCCAGTGCGGTACTCTCCTTACTCGCGTACTCTACATAAAGAGCAATCCCATCAAGAACTTCTGCATCGTGGATGCTGGTATGACGGATTTGATTCGCCCTGCTCTCTATGGTTCTTATCATCATATAGAAAATCTGTCGGCACAGTCTCCTTCCGACTATGTCACCTATGATGTGGTAGGCCCGATATGCGAGAGTAGCGATGTCTTTATCAAGAACTATGGTATGCCTCGCACACAGCGTGGCGACATCATTGCCATCCGCTCGGCTGGTGCCTATGGCGAGATAATGGCTTCTGGCTACAATTGCCGCCAGTTGCCCAAGGGATATACCACTGAGGATTTAGCATAATGACAAGTATCATCATCATAGCTCATCAGCAGTGCGAGTCGCTATCCTCCAACCTCCCTGCCTTGCTCTCACAGCAGGGCACGGACTACGAGGTGGTGGTGGTGGATATGAACAGCGATGACGACACCATCGATTGTCTGAAAGCCTTGGCTGAACGTCATCACCATCTGCACTATCTCTCGCTCCCCACCAGTGCCCGCGACATCAGTCATGAGCGTCTGGCATTGCATCTGGGCATGAGGGCAGCCCTGTATGAAAACGTACTGGTGATGAATGCCACCAGCACAGTGCCCCACGAGCAATGGTTGTGCCAAGTGGAGCAGCGATGGCGCACCGATTGTGACATCATGCTCATTCCCTTTCAGCGCCAGCGCAAAAAGGTTTGGATAGATGTGAATGCCGGGCACGAGGCATGGCAAGGCTCTCTCTATGCCAGACAAGCACGCTATCAGGGACTCTTCCGCCAGTCGGCATGCAACGTGGGATTGAAGAAGCAACTCTTTCTCAGTTTATGCACTCCTGCACATGTGCTGGCTCTCAAGACGGGTACTATGGACATCTTTGTGGCACAGGTTGCCAACAAGTACAATACCATCCGTCTCACCGAGCAGGAACTCTTCGTCAAGGAAGATAGCATTCCCAGCCGCAGGCTCTGGGCACAGAAGCGTCTCTTTCATGCTGAAACCAACAGTCATCTGCCCCACTCTGTGCGCCGCAGACTCTCCTACTTACTCCATTGCCTTGCATCCATCCATCGTGGCAGCCTGTGCTACATCGTGATGGACATGATAGATTATCTCCGATGGAAGACAACCAAGAAGAGCACCTTTGTAAAGAAACATTACTAAAAATTAAACCACATCCTTTTTCTCTAGAAACATAACCCCTCACACTCACATTTTATCTCTTATGAAGAAAATCATTACCATCCTTTCGCTGGCATTCTGCCTTGCCTCCTGGGGAACAGAGACACCAGATACCGTCTCTGCATCTATCACTGCCTGCAGTCATGCTGTCGCAGACACCATCGCAAGCACAGAACTGAGCACCATGGAGCGCCTCACCGCCTTCTGTCTGGACAATCTCAACTATACCACCGTCACCACCTTTATGGCTATTGAGAGCAGTTTCATTCCCTTTCCATCGGAAGCCGTAGTACCACCTGCTGCATGGAAGGCTGCCGTTACGGGCGAAATGAATGTGTTCCTCGTAGTCCTCTTTGCCACACTGGGTGCCCTCATCGGTGCACTGTTCAATTACTTCCTAGCCCTCTGGCTTGGACGCCCCATTGTTTACAAGTTTGCCAATTCGCGCTTCGGACACATGTGCCTTATCGACGAGGAGAAGGTAAAGTATGCCGAGGAGTATTTTGACAAGCACGGAGCCATCTCCACCATCGTGGGACGTTTGGTACCTGCCGTGCGCCAACTTATCAGCATCCCAGCAGGCTTGGCACGCATGGGATTGGGACGCTTCCTGCTCTACACCACCCTGGGTGCAGGTTCGTGGAACATCATCCTTGCCATCCTGGGCTACTATATGTCCAAAATCCCTGGTATGGACAGCGAAGCAGCCGTTATGGCAGCTGTCAAGGAGCACAGCACCGTCATCGGATATGCCTTCATAGCCCTGGCAGCCTTCATCATTGGTTTTCTTATCTACAAGGGCAAGAAGAAGTAATCCCCAGCTAATATCCCCCTCCTCTTGCAGGAGATTAACGGATAAGTCTAATCCCCTAACCCACTATCGGGAAGGGGGATTTATTTAGTGCAAGCAGCAAAGGGGGAGCTAGAGATTCTAGATTTTCTAGGATCGCCTAGGCTTCCTATCCTTCGCCCTCCTCCCCTAGCGAAGCGTCCAGGGAAGAAGGAGCGATGAACGATTAAAGATGAACAACTGAGCTGCCATACCGAAACCAACAAAACAAGAAATCCGCAACACCTTGCCATTCTGGGGTGCTGCGGATTGTGTATGATGATTGTATTGTAACTTTATCTTGCTATGCGCTCGTGTGCGCATCTTTCTCCTTCTCTTAGAATCTCACACCCACTGTGGCAGTAATGCTATGAGTGGACAGGTTAACGGGGATAGATGCCATATCCACATTGCTATAGTAGGAATCGAAGGCATAGTACTCGCCTGTCTGATGGCGGTACTTGTATGCCAAGTCAGCAAAGAAGTACTTGCTGCGGTATCCCAAGCCCAGAGTGAGAATATTGGTGTCTGAGAGGTTCATATAGTCGAGCCCAGTGGGATATGAAAGGCTGCAATCGGCAAAGTACGGATCCCAAAAGGAGTCGGACTTGGTGGTGGAGGTAATGAAATTGTAACCTGCACGCAGCGATAGGGCACTGATGGGCTTGTACTCCACGCCCAGACGAAGTGCATGCTGTGACTGAAGCTGGCGAGCCGTCATATCGTTGAAATCGGCATCAGTGGTAGTTCCGCCGTAGGCACTGGGAAACTTCATAGTGGTACCGGGATAGTGGCAGAACTCGTACTCGGCTCCCCATGCAAAGTTGGTACCCATGGTGCTACCCATCTGTGCACGCACCTTCCAGGGTGTGGTGATGCTGTACTCCAGATAGTTGATATAAGAGTCTGACAAGTCATACACGTAATAGGTGTGATAGACACCAGGGGTATAGTCATACTCCAGAATGTCTTGCTTCTCGTTCCAGGCATACTTGGTGCTGAGGCTCTGATCATCGATGTACTTGAGCTTGTACCAAGTGGGTGTCTCCACGGTGAAGCCCAGGCGGAAAGAACTGGACTCGAGAGGGCGGATGATGGCACCAAACTTGAAGTTGAAACCATTACCCGTGATGACTTGCTCGTTGATGTATCCGAAGTCCTGTATCTGTCCAAGATTGTCGGTGCGCTGCTCCCAATAGTCGGTGGACTTGCTGAAGTCTACATTGTCTATACCCAGGGTGATACCTAGGAACACACGGTTGCTGATGTTGGTGCTGATATTGAAATCAAAGGCATTGAGGGCTCCACGAGTGACATGCAGAGTGCTGTTCTCATCATTGGGATTCTTGACGATATTGTCCTGAAAGAGTCCTACGGCATCTGCCAAGCCATAGAGGGTGTTGAAGTAAGTGTCGGGGTTGCCATAGAGGTAACCGCGATTATCAAAAGCCTCACCTGCCAAGCCGTCCAACTGGTCTGCCCATGAGGCAGAAGAGAGGGTGGCTCCGTAGAAACTATTGTTGTAGTCTGCCTTCTTCTGATAGTTGAAACCAAAGTTTACAGTGCGCACATTACCTGAGCCTCGGAAGGTGGTAATGATACCCATCTGGTCAAACTTGGCATAGGCACCACTGGTATAGTTGCTGGCTGTGTTCTTGCCCATCCATGCTGCGCCTGCGGTGACAGTGACTTCGTTCTTGGTGAACATGCCCAAACCTGCTGGATTGCTGCTGATGGTGGATACATCGGCTCCAAGGGCTCCCATAGCACCACCCATGGCTACGAAGCGAGAGGTGCCAAAGACATCCGAGGTACCAATGACTGTATTATTGAGATATGTGTCCTGAGCCGAAGCTGAAAGACTGAGGGCAAGCATTGCCAATGTAATAACCTTCTTCATAAATTTCCTTCGATGTGTGAGGTTTTATCTGATTGTATCTTTCTCTAAAAAATATATTATCTTCCACGTCCGCCGCCACCTGAACGTCCGCCGCCACCCATACGGCTGCCTGAACTGCTGCCGCCGTTGGGGCGAGAACCAAAGCCTGATGAGCGTGATGATGAAGAGCTGGAGCCGGAAGAGACTCTGCTGGATGTCTGGGATGAAGAGCGCTGAGTGGAAGAGCGCTCGGTTACACGCTGAGTGGAGCGCTGAGTGGAGCGCTGAGTACTGTTGGTTCTAGTGCGCTCTGAGGCACGCTGAGTACTGGACGAATTGGAGCGATTAGTAACGCGCTGGCTACGGGAATTGTAGCGCTCATTGTAGCGTGTAGTTGCAT
The DNA here is from genome assembly GCA_017381015.1 of Bacteroidaceae bacterium. Classification (GTDB taxonomy): domain Bacteria; phylum Bacteroidota; class Bacteroidia; order Bacteroidales; family Bacteroidaceae; genus Physcousia. The sequence goes on along the minus strand of JAFOCV010000054.1, from coordinate 11,793 downwards.
CATCGCTTCTGCGTGCAGAACGATTGCCTATGCCCGTATTGCTATTGGCAGAGGCGCGTTCGCCTATGCGAGTGCTTCTGTCTGCGATGCGTGCACGTCCGTAATCTCTGTTTCTGTCGGTAGATACACGTGGACCATGGTGCTTATGTCCAGGATAATAGGATGGATAATAGTGAGGATAATAGGGGTAATATCCTGGCCAGTAGGGGCTCCAGTAGCCTGCTCCCCAATAGTGTCCTACACCCCATCCCACTGAATACCATCCTCCATAGTAATAGGGACGATACCAGGGATCATAGTACCAAGGATCATAATACCAGGGATCATAGATGTATGTCACACGATTCCAGTACCAGGGATCATAATAATGTCCATGGTGAAAACGTGCCAGACGGGTGGCGAAATAATAGTCGAAATCCTCGCCATCGGAAAAACCTTCGGAATAGCCTTGCTCATAACCCAAATCGTATAAGCTCTGCGCAGAGAGTTGATATGTCACTCCATCTTCTGTTTCAACCTCGGAGCCTGAAGCCGTTGTGGTTGATGTGGAGGCAGAGGAAGCAGTGGAGGCTGAAGAATAGCGACGATTGTATTCATCTACGTTGCGAGTAGCTGTGGAGGGAACAATAGCCTTGACTGGGTGTGCTTCCTCAGTGGGTTCAATCTCTTCCTCAAAAACAATCTCTACCTTGTGTGGAGTAGTCTTCTTGTTCTTCTTAGAGGTGAAATACATATCATCGTCTTCCTGTGCCATAGCCACAGAAGATAGTACGAGGAAACAAGTGCTGAGTAAAAGTGTCAGGTGTTTCATTGTATTGTATTATTTTAAAGTGCTTTATACTGATTCTGAGCACAAAGATATTGAATTATAACAAGAAATGAGTAGGCTTTACACTATTTAACATTAGGAATTTCCCTTTTTTAGCAAAAGTAGTGCCCAATCGCCATCTTCCTGCTGATGAGAGAGTGTAAATCCATGTGCCATGGCAGAATCCAGGAGCATGGGAACGTCGTCAACATAGAATCCGCTCAGCAGCAACAGTCCTCCTGCTTCTATGCTCTGTGCAAAAACGGACATATCTCCCAATAGGATATTCCTATTGATATTGGCTATCAGCAGAGAAGCCTGTTGATGTGGGGCATTGCATCCATTGAGCACACTGCTGTCTCCAAGAAGCACCTCCACTCCATCGGAGATGTGATTGAGCAAGAGATTGTCCTTGGCATTGTCCACACTCCATTCGTCTATATCATAAGCCAATACATGTGATGCTCCCAGCATCTTGCACATAATAGCCAGGATACCTGTGCCTGTGCCTGCATCTATCACCCTGCTGCCCTTGATGGGGAGTGACAGTAACTGACGCAATATCATACGGGTGGTTTCATGAGAACCGGTACCAAAGGCTTGACGTGGGTGTATGCTTATATCATAGCGTGCAGTGGGAATGTCTGTATGCGATACATCGTGAATGGCTATCAATGGCATATCTGCGCTATCGTCTGTGATGATAATGGGGCGAAAACCTTCTTCCTCCCATTGCTGATTCCAATTCTCATCGGGAGCCTCTTCCACTACATAAGAAATATCCATCCCTGACATGGGAAAAGCCTCCAATACCGAGGAAATAGCTTCCTGGCTGAAAAATGCTTGTTGCACCCATGCTGTGAGTCCTTCAGGAGTTGGTTCAAAGGCTTCAAAACCTACCTCTGCCAGCATGGCGCTGAGTATATCACTGGCATCCTGACTAGGGGGAGTGATGGCAAACTTTACTTCAAAATATTTCATTGTCTCAGACTTCTTCAAAAATTTTATACTATTCAAACCTGATGCTACGAGCTGGGTGAATACGACTTATAACATAGGTGGGCACAATCAACACCAAGACGGAAACCAGAAGGGTTAATACGTTGATTGTCAGTAATTGTAACCTAGGAAAACTTACTGGCACCTGAGAGATATAATACACTGTTGGATCAAGGGAGAGTACGCCAGTAAACTTCTGCACAAAGAGGAGGAGAAAGGCTATGCTGTTGCCCCAAAACAAACCTCGTAGCACTATCATAGCAGAGAGGTACAGGAAGAGATGGCGCAACTGTCCGTTGGTTGCTCCCATGGCTTTCATCATGCCTATGAAACGGGTACGCTCCAGTATTATCACCAGCAAACCACTCACCACTGTGACACACGCCACGCATATCATCAGAATCAGTATAGCCATCACATTGGTATCCAGCAAGGTGAGCAATGAGAATATCTGAGGGAACATATCCTCTACCGTACAGACGGTATAGAACTGCCCATAGGCATCAAATCTGGGTTGGAATAGAGAGGAGATAGTATCTGTGATTCGATGCATATCAGAGGCTTTCTTCAGAACTATCTCTGCTCCCTGGAATTGATCTGATTGCCATTGTGACAGTTTCTGCGTCACACGTGAATCCACATAGCACATATGACTATCAAAATCTGCCATATTCGTCTCGTAAATGCCTGACACATAGAAGCGCCTGGCGCGCAGATTCTCGTCAAAGAAATATGCATAAACCCTGTCACCCGCACATAATTCAAGCACTCGTGCCAGACGGGCAGGAAGCACAATGCTATCAGAGGGAGCACTGGTAGCTCCAAACGATGGCATGCAACCCTCTATCAGATGGGTGGAGATGAAGGTGGTATCGAAATAGGCATCTACTCCTCTGAGAAGCACACCACGAAAGGCATTGTCCGTCTTCAGCATTCCCCTGCACAATGCAAAGCGCTGTACACGCTCTACTTCCGGAATGGACAGTAGCCTGTCGCGCAGAGAATCCGTAATCTGAATTGGATGCGTTTGTGTGCGGTAGAGGCTCTGATTGTTCACTATCTGAACATGCCCTATCAGTGATGCTACTTTGGACTTTATTTCACTCTGAAACCCTGATGTAACGCAAAGGCTTATCACCATTATCATAATGCCCACCGCCACACCGATAGTGGCAATACGCACGGCGGAGGTTGAGACTTTTCCCAACTCTCCACCACGATATATTCTTTTAGCAATGAATAGCATAGACATTATGAAATATCCTCTTGCATAGGGTGTAGAAGCCCACCCCTACTCCGTTCTACCGGGGTATGCCTCAAGTGCCTTAGCAAGCACCACAAGAGCACGAGCTAAATCTTCCTTCTTAAGAACGTATGCCAAGCGCACTTGATTGCGTCCTGCTCCATGAGTGGTATAGAAACCTGATGCTGGTGCCATCATCACGGTAGCTCCTTCCCATTGGAATTCACTCAAACACCAAGCGCAGAACTTGTCGGCATCGTCAACGGGCAATTTTGCCACCGTATAAAATGCTCCCATGGGAATAGGACTATATACGCCAGGAATACGATTCAAACCGTCTATCAAGCACTTACGGCGCTCCACGTATTCATCATAAACCTCACGGCTATATTCTTCAGGTTCGTCTAATGATGCCTCTGCGGCTATCTGTCCTATCAATGGGGGACTCAGACGTGCCTGACAGAACTTCATCACTGCCTTGCGCACTTCTGGATTCTTGGTAATAAGTGCACCAATGCGGATACCACACTCGGAATATCTCTTTGAGACTGAGTCAATCAGAACTACATTGTTTTCAATACCCTCCAGATGACAAGCAGAGATGTATGGAGAACCTGTATAGATAAATTCACGATATACTTCGTCGGAGAAAAGATACAAATCGTACTTCTTCACTAAGTCACGAATCTGATTCATCTCTCTGCGTGTATAGAGATAGCCAGTAGGATTGTTGGGGTTGCATATCAAGATGGCACGAGTGCGCTCGTTGATAAGTTCCTCAAACTTTTCTACCTTGGGCAATGAGAAGCCCTCCTCTATGGTAGTGGAAATGGTACGAATCTTGGCTCCAGCAGAAATAGCAAAAGCCATGTAATTGGCATATGCTGGTTCGGGTACAATAATCTCGTCACCGGGATTCAGACATGCCAGGAAAGAAAACAACACAGCCTCAGAACCACCGCTGGTGATAATAATATCCTCTGGTTCCAGGTTGATATTGTAGGAAGCATAGTACTTTACCAATTTCTTTCTATAACTGAGGTAACCCTGCGAAGGACTATACTCAAGAATACTTCTACCGATATTCTTTATCGCATCAATGGCAGATTTGGGAGTTGGCAAGTCTGGCTGACCGATATTAAGATGATACACATGCACTCCGCGCTTTTTAGCATCATCTGCCAGGGGCGCTAGTTTTCTGATTGGAGATTCGGGCATCTCTTGGCCGCGAACAGATATCTGTGGCATATTGTAATACTGATTGAGAGTTGTATGATTTAGTAAAAAAATTATATTTCATCAAAGTAATAATAGTTCCAATAACTGCCTGCTACAGCCTTAGAGCATGTCTTGCGTTGCAGATGAGGTGTATGCTGATTGGCAGTTCTTAATGTCTGATAGTGAGCGAACAAACTATCCATCTCGGAATTGAGAACAATGGGAGCGGAAAACGAATCCTGTGCCTGATGGAGCATCAGAGCTTCCTGATAATGCCTGGGCAAAGTAGTGTCTATAATATAGTACTTAGGGAGTTCGCTGGCAAACGTAGACACCTTCTTATCCAACAATAAAGCACAGAGATAATAATCTATGAGGAAACGAGCATGAATGCTATCGCACCTGGTAGCTGTTGGTTGGGAGAGTGTGTTCATTCTCCTCTGCAAAGCCTTGTCCAGGAATGTCAGCACCTCTGCATCGGTATATCCGCATGGTATGGCTTTGATGTGATTGTACACCATCTCTGGTGCATGATATATCTGCATGGTGGGTATGGTGTCAGGAATGAGCGAAGCACTTCCATGGATGTGTGGCAGGGTAAACAACTCGTCAGCTAAGCGTTTCTGCTTGCTCAGAGCCAAGACACGTAACGCATTGATATTCTTATTGGTAGTCGTTTCTCCGTATCTGAAATCTGTCATAGCCTTGGCATAATCTCGCTTATAAACGGACTTTGCCAATGCCAATTGGGTGTGTATCTGAGGGTCTTTGTTGGTAATGAATATGCTGAATGTCATTCCAATACACATGAGCAAGACATTCCAACTGAAATATGTATAAAATGGGGCATGCTCCGACCTATCATCATGTACCATTTGAGCAAGGACTATTGCCAGCGATGATAATAGCAAGAGAATGATGGAGGGGATTAAAGGTATATGTATCTCTATTGCCTCTACCGATTGTGGAGATATACCTGTAATCAATCCCAGGACAACATAAGAGGGAAACAGCGCCAGTGCCTTCATTCTCAATGGGAAACGAACACAGCAATATAGAATTATTGCTGGAATGATGCAGAGTACAGTACCCAAAAAAGCACTTGTCCACACGGGATAAGAGGTATAGTCAAAGGAATGGGAATTTGCACTGACACTGGATTGCATATAGTGTGTCAATGCCAAAATATCCGCTTGGTAATGAACAAACAGATACAAGGAATATATACCAAAGAGTATCATACATACTAGGGGAAGAATGTATGATATTCGTTGTGTTTCCTTGTAATGAAAATTCACCTTTGAAAACATATCTCCTAAATCACTTTTCTTATGTTATTCCTTTTGTAACAATATCCACATAGCCCTACGTTGGATTATTTTGTAGGTCTATGCGGATATCATTAAATTATTTTATATCAAGGAGTTTAATCCTTTGACAATCTTAGTACGCAAGCACTTCTAGCTGGCAGGTAGAGCTTCAACCATCCCTTACCATCCTTTGCCAAATCACGATCATAGATGGTTAGATGCTTGAGCGAATCGTCATTGAATCCCTTACCACCGAACTTGACATCATCTGTATTGAGCAAGTATTGATATGTACCAGCCTTGACCATGAAGCCATAGTCGGTATAGCTACGTGTGGGACTAAAGTTGAAGAAGAACAACAATCCTCCGCGCTGGAATGCGAATACCTGATCGCCGTCATTGTGCCAGATTTCTGTTACATTGGTCTTCTGCATATCCTTCTCTGACTTGATGACCTTGAGCATAGATCTGTCAAAGTCGCCTAGATAATGGAAGCACAATTCCTTGTTGTCAACCAGATTCCACTGACGACGTGCATACTTGTGGCTCCAGCCATTACCCTCGCGTGGGAAGTCAATCCATTCTGGATGACCGAACTCATTACCCATAAAGTTGAGGTATCCACCATTGATGGTTGCACATGTCAAGAGACGAATCATCTTGTGAAGTGCAATACCACGCTCTACGGTATAATTCTCATCACCCTTCTTGAAGTGCCAATACATATCAGCATCTACAAGGCGGAAGATAATGGTCTTGTCGCCCACTAGTGCCTGGTCATGGCTCTCGCAATAGCTGATGGTCTTCTCATCGGCACGACGATTGGTTGTCTCCCACAACATGCTGCTGGGCTTCCAGTCCTCATCGCGCAATTCCTTGATTATCTTGATCCAGTAATCAGGTACGTTCATGGCCATACGATAGTTGAAGCCATAACCGCCTGATTCGAACGATGCAGCCAAACCAGGCATACCACTTACTTCCTCGGCAATTGTGATAGCTGTGCGTTTTACCTGATGAATCAAGCAGTTAGCCAATGTCAGATATACAATGGCATTGTCGTCCTGAGAACCATTATAATAATCGCCATAACCACCAAATGCCTGTCCAAGACCATGGCTGTAATATAGCATAGATGTTACACCGTCAAAGCGGAAACCATCAAACTGGAATTCGTCCATCCAGTACTTACAGTTGCTCAACAAGAAGTGCAAAACTTCGTTCTTACCATAATCGAAGCAAAGGCTATCCCATGCTGGATGCTCACGACGATCACCCTGATAGAAATACTGGCAAGGATCACCAGCCAGATTGCCAAGACCTTCCATCTCGTTCTTTACGGCATGACTATGAACGATATCCATAATAACCGCAATACCAAGACCATGAGCCTCATCGATAAGAGCCTTCAATTCCTCGGGAGTACCGAAACGGCTACTAGAAGCAAAGAAGTTGCTCACGTGATAACCGAAGCTTCCATAGTAAGGATGCTCCTGAATAGCCATAATTTGAATGCAGTTGTAACCAGCTTTGTGTACACGTGGCAAAACGTTTACTCGGAATTCCTCATAAGAACCAACCTTCTCAGCATCCTGACCCATACCAATATGGCATTCATAAATCAAGAGAGGACTTGTATTGGGCTTGAATTTGAGATTCTTCCACTCATACTTCTGTTCGGGACACCATACCTGTGCAGAGAAAATCTTTGTCTGCTCATCCTGAACAACACGACGCACCCATGCAGGAATGCGCTCGCCTTGACCACCTTCCCAGTGTACGCTCATCTTGTACAAGTCGCCATGCTTAAGGGCTTTCTCGGGCAATACCAATTCCCAATTGCCAGTACCCTTGATGCGCTTGAATGCATAGTGACCATCTTCCTTCCAACCATTGAACTCACCAATCAGGTATATTGCTGTTGCATTTGGTGCCCATTCGCGAATAACCCAATTCTTATCTTCCTTGTGAAGACCGAAATACATATAGCCAGTTGCAAACTCAGACAAAGTCTTCTCGCCATTGTTGGTCAGTTCGGCAATCTTGTTTAGTGCCGACTGATGACGACCATTGATAGCATCAGCATACTCTGCCAGATACTTATCGTTCTTTATCAAGCGCAAAACGGCAGGTGCCTTCTCTACCTCGGGAGTTTCAACTTTCTTAGAGGAAGCTCTCTTGGTTGTAGTGGTTTTCTTTGCTGAAGTTTTTTTGGTGGTAGCCTTTGTTGTTTTAGATGCCTTAGCAGCATCGGTCTTCTTGGTTGCCATATTATTAGATTTTAGTTAATTGCTCTGTTAAGTTTATTTTTGGGATACCATCTCACCTGCCTTAAATTCACCTTCATAGCGTACGCCATTCTTGTCTTCCTGAATGCCGTGCCCGTCCTTAAAACCAGCCTTGAATTGTCCCTTATATTTTGTTCCGTCTGATTGACGCAATATTCCTTCACCTTCCATAACACCCTCCACCCAGTCGCCATCATATACATCACCACTGGCAGAAGTGTACTTACCCTTGCCATGCTGACAATTTTGCTTCCAGCTACCAACGTAAACGGCTCCCCCACTCCATGTGAAAGTACCCATACCACTCTGATCGCCATCCAGAAAATTGCCCACGTATCTGTCTCCATTCTGAAAGGTAAAGATGCCTTCACCCGTACGCTGACCCTTTACATAAGAACCCTCGTATCTGTTTCCATCATTGAAGCTATATATTCCACGTCCATGAGGCTCATCAGAAAGCCACTCGCCTATGTACTTGTCTCCAGTAGAATACACGAAAGTTCCCTGTCCAAACTTTTGATTCTCCTTCCATGTACCCTCGTACCTATTTCCATCAGCCCAATCAAATACGCCTTGACCATCGCGCATATCGTTCTTCCAGGTACCTTTGTAAGAAGCTCCGTTACTATAGGTATAAACACCATCGCCTTCGCGAAGATCCTTTTCCCAATTACCTACATACACATCGCCATTGTAATAATACATTGTGCCTTCGCCTTGCTGATAATCACGAAACCACATACCTTCATAGCGATTATTGTTCATGAAGTAATAGACACCATAGCCATGCTGCTGATCCTGAAACCAGTCACCCACATACTTTTCTCCATCCGAGAAGAGATAAGTGCCTTCACCCTGACGCTTGCCTTTGAAATACATTCCCTCGTGACGATCACCATTGGTAAAGGTGGTTACACCCTTGCCATGAGGTTTGCCTCTGAAGAGCTCACCCTGATAGATAGCGCCATCGGAAAATTCATAAGAGCCGATACGAATTTCTTGAGCGCAAACATTTGAAACAGTCGAAAAAACAAGCATGACTGTTAGCATAAAATGTCGTATCAAGAGAGTTTTCTGGCTCAATGCAAATCTGTTTTATAGGTTTGCTGACAAAGATACGCATTTTCTAGAAAAGAAACAAACATTTTGAACCTTTTTATATATAACAAGGTATAAAAACGTCAAAAATGTAGGAAAATCACGCTATCGTGATGACTTTTTGAAAGAAAAATGCGGTCTTATAGAAATTCCACTTTGGAAGCCTGAAAAATGTGTTTTGTTGCAAAGAAATGCATTTCCCACTCTCGGAAATCTATTTTAGCATAAAGAATATCATTTCCCAGGCTCAGGAAATTAGTTTTGACATAAAAAAGGAATGTAAAAATCAAAAGAAAATCCCTTTTAGAATGAAATTAAAAATACCACAAAAGACTACCCACCATGAAACAAGCATACTCTACACCCTCCCCTATGCCATCACCCGAGGAACAAAAGCTATTGCTTTACACCTCGAATGTGCATAAGAAAAGAGAGGAGCGGAGAAAAGAAACTACCCTTGTAGAAAATGCAGCATCAGAGTACTAATTGTGCTTGCGGCTATAGTATTCAATGCTGGTAGATGCCTTGAAAGCTATCTTTTCCTTTGCCTCTATCTGAATCTTCTCGCCTGTCTGGGGATTGAAACCAGTACGTGCTGATTGTTGCTTAACGGAGAATCTTCCAAAGTCTGCAATTGCTATCTCTGCCTTCTCCTCGGTCAACTGCTCTGCTATCACGCCAAAGATGGCATCGAAAGTCTTTGCCACACTGGCCTTTGACTCGCCTGTGCGCTCGGCAACTGCTGCTATGAGTTCACTTCTATTCATAATTCTTTCCTTTATATATTATTACATTTTTCTCCTGCGAACATTGTATCCTGAAGAATCTCAAAACGAGGGTAAAAAATCTCCTATAGCCTTAAGAAAAAAAACTATAGGAGATTTGTATTTTGAGAATTCTATGTCTTAGTAAGAAGACAAAGAACTATACCTCAGGATTACTTCTTGTTCAAGTACAAGTCAGCCTGTACTGCGCAAGCTACTGAGCAACCAACCATGGGGTTGTTACCAATACCCAGGAAGCCCATCATCTCTACGTGTGCAGGTACTGAAGAAGAACCAGCAAACTGAGCATCAGAGTGCATACGACCCAAGGTATCAGTCATACCATAAGAAGCGGGACCTGCAGCCATGTTATCGGGGTGCAAAGTACGACCTGTACCACCACCAGATGCTACGCTGAAGTATGCCTTACCTGCGCGAACGCGCTCCTTCTTATAAGTACCAGCTGTGGGGTGCTGGAAGCGAGTAGGATTGGTAGAGTTACCAGTGATAGAAACGTCTACATCCTCGTGCCACATGATAGCAACACCTTCGCGTACGTCGTCTGCACCATAGCAGTTAACGGCAGCGCGAGGACCATTGCTGTATGCCTTCTTACCAACGATCTTCAATTCGCCAGTGAAGTAGTCGAACTGAGTCTGAACGTAGGTGAAACCATTGATACGGCTGATGATCATAGCAGCGTCCTTACCCAAACCGTTCAAGATGCAACGCAAGGGCTTGTCAGCTGGTCTTGACTTGTTGGCCATCTGAGCAATCTTGATAGCACCCTCAGCTGCAGCGAATGACTCGTGACCTGCCAAGAAAGCGAAGCACTTGGTTTCGGGAGAAAGCAGACGAGCTGCCAACTCACCATGGCCGATACCAACCTTACGGTCGTCAGCTACTGAGCCAGGGATACAGAAGCTCTGCAAGCCCTCACCAATATAGTTAGCAGCCTCAACAGCGTCCTTTGCCTTTTCCTTCAATGCGATAGCAGTACCTACTACGTAAGCCCACTTAGCATTTTCGAAGCAAATCATCTGTGTTTCTTCGCAAGTTTGATAGGGATCGAGTCCTGCAGCTTCACAGATTTGGTTAGCTTCTTCGATAGATGAGATACCGTGTGAGTTCAAACAAGCCAGAATTTGCTTGATACGACGGTCTTGACTTTCAAATTTTACTTCTCTAATCATAATTGCAAATCCTCCTTATTTTATTCGTGACGGGGGTCAATTGATTTAACAACACCATCTTCAGCCTTAGTACGGCCGTAGGTACCTGTTACACTCTTCAAGGCTTCGTCTGCAGGCACACCCTTCTTGATAGCGTCCATAAACTTGCCCATGTGTACAAATTCGTAACCACATACTTGGTCATCCTTGTCAAGGAACATCTTAGTGATGTAACCTTCAGTCAATTGCAAGTAACGAGAACCCTTCACCTTAGTACCATAGAGAGTACCAGTTTGTGAAATCAAGCCCTTACCCAAGTCTTCAAGACCAGCACCGATTACAAGACCACCTTCTGAGAAAGCAGATTGTGTACGTCCATACACGATTTGCAAGAAGAGTTCACGCATTGCAGTGTTGATAGCATCACATACGAGGTCAGTGTTCAATGCTTCGAGAATAGTTTTACCTGGAAGGATTTCACTAGCCATAGCAGCAGAGTGAGTCATACCAGAGCAACCGATAGTTTCAATCAAGCATTCTTCGATTACACCTTCCTTCACATTCAAAGTGAGCTTACATGCACCTTGTTGTGGTGCACACCAACCCACACCGTGAGTCAGACCAGAGATGTCCTTGATTTCCTTAGCTTGCACCCACTTTCCTTCCTCGGGGATAGGAGCGGGACCATGGTTGGGGCCTTTAGCCACGCAACACATGTTTTGTACTTCGTGAGAATATTCCATATTTAAAAAATTAAGTGAATGGATTTAAAAAATCGTATTTCACGGCAAAGTTAATAAATATTTAGATACGGCACACTTTCAAGCGATATTTTTTTTGACTACTCATCTCTGCAAGAAAATCTTCAATCACTTTAATCATCCAAAAGAATC
>JAFOCV010000003.1 GCA_017381015.1 Bacteroidaceae bacterium | reverse complement strand
CCGTACCTGTGCCGCATCCCATCAGTGCCATTCCGCTGTTCTTCATCATGGTCCTGATGTCGTTGAAATCGACGTTGATATGGCCTCTATGCTTGATTATCTCGGTAATTCCTCGTACGGCGGTAGCTGTAAATAGCCCAACGCATGATTCGGTTGTTAGAACGAATGTATGCAGGAGTTGCCACACAGTTGTAATCTGAGGGAGAGAACACCTTATTCATAATATATACAACACCATTACAAGCAACCTCTGTCTTTACGATGTTACCACCATCAACTGCCAACTTGGTATCCTCCTCTACGAACATCTGCTCAAGAGTTGTTGGCTCACGGAGCTTCAACATCTTGCTGGGAACAGACTTAACGAAGCTAATGAACATACCGTGGTTAAGGATTGCCTGAATAGTCTTCAAAGGAATCTGGTCGATATCCTGATACAAGGTCTCCAAATCATCGATAGTGTACTGAGGAGCGGGATCCTTTGCAAACTCTTCAACCAAGTCACGACCACCGCCGCCCTTGTTGAAGTACTGCAACAAAGCCTCGTCATTAGGCACAACCATTGCACCCATATCCTCCTGTGCGCTAGCACCGATGGGGAAATAACCATTCCATCCTGGATCGAACTTTAGAGTAGCTTCACCAGTTGTTCCGAACAGGTTACCTCTTTCATCATTTGTCAAAGCCTTGTCGCTATCAGTTGTTGAACCATAAGTTCTCTTAGAGTAGTAACGCTTTGTGTAAAGAGTATCAGTCTCCAAGAAATCGGGATTCAACTTTGAATACAAATTACCTACAGTCTTATTCTGGAAAGGAACAGAGAAACGGTCCAAAATGTGACTGTAAATGTTTGTTTGGCCATTTGTACGGATAACCTCTGCCATGTTTGCCAATGGAACAAGAGGCTTCTCTGTCATATTCAAATAACCGTTCTCACAAACGATATCAGCGCTATCCAAATGTGCGTCATAGATATGAACGTCACTTGTAATACGCTCACGACCCATGATTACACGGAAGTCCTCATCGGTAATCTGCTTGCTGGCCATGAATTCGTTAGTAAAGTGAACCATCATGGTCACAGAACTATCCAATACCATGTAGATAGAATCATAACCTAGCAAACCGCCATTACGGATACGACTCCACTGGTCACTCTCAGGAGTTTCCTTACCCTCATCTGTTCTCTGTCTATCCAATGACCAGTAACTGAAAGGAAGGTCAGTTACAGCAACCTTTGTAACAGAGTCAACAACCTCAACGTCGGTGTATCTACGAATGTACTCACCACGTGTAGGCTTAATCTTAGGATCGTTAGGAGAATTACTTGCCAAATTTTCCATCACGATAGCATTGTTCAACATGCTGGTGTGGAGCAGAAGCTTCTTCTGGTTCTTTGACAACTGCTCATAGCTCTGAGCGTAATGCCAAGGATTAGAAGCTGGCAACTCTGCATTGGCTTTAAAGAAATTCTCCCATGCTTCATCATTTGCCGCAAATACAGTTTTTGAACCTGTACGCGACAAGATCTGAACCAAAGAGCTTTCTTCGCTGTCACCTGAATTAACGTCAGGGTCAGCAATCAAGCGCAAGTAGTTTTGGTAACTTCCGTCGCTCTCTAGCGTCTCATAAATGCTAGAATTCAACCATGTTGGCTTTGCATCGTCCCAAACATAGTCGTCTGTGCATGAAGAGAAGCTTCCACCGAGAGCTAGCATGCAAGCGGCGAAAGCCACATGCTTGCTACATTTGCTTAAACGGTTTCTCATACGCATAATTTTTGGTTTTTATTAATTGTTTAGTTAAAATTATTTTCTCTGTTTTTGATTAGATTTAAAAGTGAACTTTGTTTGATTTGATTAGTACTTTGTTTTTCTGATATTAGTTTTTAATGTTATTTTTATGTTATTAATTCACGTTACTACACAATAAACCTCTTTGACGCGCATATAATACTATTGCGATAACAAATTTAAGATTTTTTAACGAATTTTAACACTTTTGGCTGCAACAAACATCGGTAAGGCATAATATAATGGCGTAAAAGCGCCCAACAAACAAGAGTTTTTGCTCGCAACACACCCATTTTAAATGTGTATATTTAACACTTATTAATATTTCCGAAACTAGTCTCAAAAAATCTATTAATAAAATTAATACTACTTTAAAATCAGCAATTTAGAGCAAATAAAAGCTGCAACATGCAATCACCGTCTTTAAGGGAGATTTTCTGATTACACATGCTATTTATGTCAATAAAAGAGAAGAGTCACTAGCAGCAGAAACAGCACTTTCAACTCTAAAAATCACTTTCAAAACTTTGAAAATACGCTCACTAACAAAAAATATAATTTCTCTATTCTGGATATCACTTTTTAGCCTCGAGAATCATAGAAACGAATATTAGTTGTTGTAATCCTAATAGTGGAAAAGAACATATTACAGCTCTCTGTTACGCTCACAAATAGGTATTGGAAGACACATCAAACAAAATCGAACCTTCTCCATGTTGAACAAAATAATGATTATTCCCCCAGAAATACTTTTCCACCTCCATATAATTTGAAACGGAACTTTCAAACGCTTTGAAAGGTCCATTTCATTTAGATCGGAGTTGTCAAACGCTTTGACAAGTCCATTTCATTTGGATCGGAGTTATCAAACGCTTTGACAAGTCCATTTCATTTGGATCGGAGTTGTAAAACGCTTTGACAAGTCCATTTCATTTGGATCGGAGTTGTAAAACGCTTTGACAAGTCCATTTCATTTGGATCGGAGTTGTAAAACGCTTTGAAAGGTCCATTTCATTTGGATCGAAGCTGTCAGCAGAGTTTACAACACCATTTCATTTGAATTGATGCTGTCAGCGGAGTTTTCAACTCCATTTCATTTGAATTGATGTTGTCAGCAGAGTTTACAACTCCATTTCATTTGAATTGATGTTGTCAGCAGAGTTTACAACTCCATTTCATTTGAATTAATGTTATCAGCAAAGTTTATAACTCCATTTCATTTGGAACGGTGTTGCCAAAGGACTCTATCATTCAAATATTTTGAAAAAAAAAAAACGATAAGCCTTCACTCGAAGGACAGACAAAAGATATTCATAGATAAAAACACACAAATAATCATGACAAAATTATTTGTGATAGAAATCAAATCAAGATAAAGCTCTATATCTTAAAATATGCCTTAAAATAGCATCTTTATCATCTGGATGGAACCAAGATATACTACTATCATGTTTAAACCATGTCAATTGTTTTTTGGCATAAACACGAGTATTCTTCTTTATTCGTTCAATAGCCATACCCAACTCCCATTCGCCGGAAATATATTTAAACAATTCCTTATATCCTACGGTATTCAGAGAGTTCAAGTCACGAAAAGGATATAGCAACGCAGCCTCACGAAGCATACCCGAGTTAATCATATCATCTACTCGAGTATTAATTCTCTCAAAAAGTTCTTCACGAGGTCTTTCAAGTCCAATTTTTAAAATATCAAATGGTCTTAAATTCTCAATAACTTCACCATCGAGACTCCTTAAACTCTTGCGTGTTAAAAAATCCGAATATGGTTTACCTGTTGTGTAATATATCTCTAGAGCATGAACAACACGCTTCCAATTCTTTCTATCAACCACATTATAATGCTGAGGATCCACTAGTCTTAACTCTTCAAGCAAAATATCTAAGCCCTCGTCCTTAAGTCTAGCATATAAATTAGCCCGAACCTCATCATTAGCGGTAGGAATATCATCAATACCATTACATACGGCATCAATATACATCATACTACCGCCAGAAAGGATTAACGTGTCATGTTTTTGGAACAACTTATCTGTTAAAGATAGAACCTCTTGCTCGTACATAGCAGCACTGTAATAGGCATTCAGTTCTAACTGACCAACAAAATAATGCTCCACCCTTTTTCTTTGCTGCTCTGTGGGCGAGGCCGTTCCTATCTCCATATCCTTATAGATTTGTCTGGAATCGCAATTCAAGATAGGACAATGGAAATATTCTGCCAGAGACAAGGTAAGCTCTGTCTTACCCACAGCAGTAGGACCAAGTATCACAATTAGCAACGGTCTCATCGAGAAATAGAAAAAGATTAGATAACAATGATTTACTCAGAAAGCTCGAAGCCTTCCATATCTAATTCATCCTCCGAGAAAGAGTCATCAGAATCATCAAAATCACTATCTTCATCTGTAGGAATCTGCTTTGACGAATCTAGCTGAAGGTCATTCACCTCGTCTTCTTCTATATCAAATTGAGCAGGAGCAACACCCTTCTTTCTTCCAACAACGGCTTTTTCTATGGTTTCACCGAACTTTTTATCTACCAATTCCAACAAGAGAGTCTTTTTCTCGTCTACATTGTAAACATATGCAATTCTAGCATAATCTTCTTCGATGAAATCTTCCAAAATTGCATCTTCCATCAAGTAGAGATCTTCATCATACGACAAGTGTACATCGTCACTCAGATACACCTTGGCCTGAGTTTTCCAATCCTCATTACACAGAAAGAATCTATGATTACCGGTAAGAACATACGAGCAGTTCTCTAGAATTAGATTATGTATATCCAAGAAAGAGGAACTTGCTGGAGCTATAATCTCCATAACAAAATTCTCCACCTCCTGAGAAAAAAGCAAGAATCGGTATGTCATAACGCCTAACGAATAAAGCTACGTTTACTTGTTTTAATAAAATCCAAGATATACTCTATCTCTGGAGACATAGGAATCTCTGCCTCTACTCTAGCTAGAGAATCCTTAAGAAGACCTGTCTCTTGTAAAATAATTTGATATGCCTTATGAATATTATCAATTATCTCGCGTTCGAATCCACGACGACGCAACCCTACTACATTAAGACCACAATATGCAGCTGGTTCGCGAGCAATAAGCGAATAAGGTAGAATATCCTGCGCAACCTTAGTTCCTCCACCTACCATACAATAGCTACCGATACGTGTAAATTGATGTACAAGAACATGAGCCGACAAAATAGCCTTATCATCTATTGTAACCTCGCCAGCAAGCTTAGTTCCATTGCCAATAATACATTCATTACCTACAATATCATCGTGAGCGATATGCACACCTTCCATAAATAGGTTTTTACTACCCACTACTGTCTTATTCTTAGCAGCAGTACCTCTATTAACGGTGACATTTTCACGGAAAGTATTGTTATCACCAATTTCAGTTGTTGTTTCTTCACCTACAAACTTCAAATCCTGCGGAATTGCGCTAATAACCGCACCGGGGAAGAATTTATTACCATTACCAATTCTGGCACCATATAAAATGGTCACACTATTCATCAATACATTGTTATCACCAATTACTACATTCTTGTCAATATAGCAAAAGGGACCTATCTCACAATTTTCACCGATAACAGCTTCGGGATGTATATAAGCTAAAGGGCTAATCATTTTTTTAAAAGTCTAGCAAATTTGTTATTAATTGTATGTCCAGGTTTTGTTGCAACTATATGACCTTTAATTGGTTTACCAACTAAAGATAGGTCGCCGATCAAATCAAGAAGCTTATGCCTAGCAGGTTCATTTTCCCAAACAAGGGGTTTATGCTGGATATAACCCAATTCTTTTGCATCATGCCACTCAGCCTTGGTAAGTTTGCACAACTTGTCCATGTTTTCCTGAGTAGTTTCTCTTTCGTAAATCACCACGGCGTTATCCAAGTCACCACCCTTGATAAGACCCAAAGAAAGAAGTATCTCAATCTCACGAACAAAAACAAATGTTCTAGCTGAGCTAATCTCTGTTTCAAAATTGTTTATATCTCTAAGAGTTGCCGTCTGAATAGGCATCAGTTGAGAATTAAAATCGATAGTAACAGAAAGAGCGAAATCATCAGCAGGAAGTATTGCCACATGAGAGCCAGTTGCCTCGTCCGTGTATTCTATTGGTTCTGAAACAATGAGCCATTCTTTATCGGCTTCTTGCTCTACCATTCCTATCTCTTTTATTTTATTTACATAAGGTGTAGCACTTCCATCTAGGATTGGAAATTCAGGACCATTTACCTCTACTAATACATTATCTATGCCAAATGCATATAAGGCCGCGAAAGCATGTTCTACCGTACTACATTTAACATCGTTAGCACCCAAAACAGTGCCACGTGTAGTTTCCACAACATTTTCTGCTATCGCATCAATTACTGGTTGTCCCTCAACGTCCACACGCTTAATCTTATAACCATGATTAACAGGTGCAGGATTAAAAGTCACCACTAATTCAAGTCCTGTATGCAATCCCTTGCCTTTTAGTGTAAAGGACGATGACAAAGTGCGTTGCTTCATAAAATATAACTTAATTTTCTTGCTGATTTAATCTACTCTTCAGTTCCTCTATCTCCTTTTTCATGCGATTAAGAGTCAGATACATATCTGGCAACTGTTTCACTACTGCCTGCGCCTTCCACCAAGTACGTGGCTCTATAGCAGGAGAACCCATTAGTTGTTGATCAGGTTTCTTTACAGAATTAGGAATACCAGATTGAGCACCAGCCTGAGTTCTATCAGCAATGGTAGCATGTCCAGCTATGCCTACCTGACCACCAAACATACACCATTCACCAACCTTGGTAGAACCAGCAATACCTACCTGGGCAGACATTACTGTATGAGAACCAACCTCACAATTATGACCAATCTGAACAAGATTATCAATCTTCACACCGCTCTTAATAACAGTTTCACCCATTACTGCACGGTCAACACATGAATTAGCGCCAATTTCTACATCGTCTTCAAGCACAACAATACCTATCTGAGGTATTTTTTCATAACCATTGGCCGTTGGTTCAAATCCGAAACCATCAGCACCAACTACACATCCTGCATGAAGGATACAACGCTCACCAACCTTGCAATCATGATACACCACACTATTGGGATACATTATAGTATTCTTACCAATGCGTGCACCAGAACCAATACTTACATGAGGATGAAGAATGCATCCGTCTGCGACGACTGCCTTAGGACCTATCGCCACAAAAGGTCCAATATATACATTCTCGCCAATAGAAGCAGTTGGATCGATGCTAGCGGTGGGATCTATTCCCTTTGGCTTTGGCTTCATACTATCATATATAGTAATCAACTTTGCAACAGCCTCGCGCGCATTTGGAACCTTAATCAAGGTTGCTTGAATCTCATTCTTGGGCTCAAACGAATCGTTAACCAAAACTATTGTACTTTGAGTAGAATAGATATAGTTTTCATACTTTTCGTTGGCCAGAAAACTAATGCAACCAGGACGACCTTCTTCTATCTTTGCAAAATTGGAAACAGCAGCCGAGGGATTACCTACCACGGTACCCCCTATGAGCTCTGCTATCATTTGTGCGCTAAATTCCATATTAATAATCTGTAGAGATAATTCTATAACTTAAATGCCTCTATTATCCAACTCAGCCGCCATCTCTATTTGCACAGCCTTAGCTGCTTCAGCTGCTGCTTGAGCAAAATTCTCTGTATTATCAGCATAGATAATGGCACGAGAACTATTTACCAGAAGACAACATTCGTCTGTCATACCGTACTTGCAAACCTCAGAAAGAGAACCACCCTGAGCACCTACACCAGGAACAAGCAAGAAATGAGTAGGAACAAGCTTTCTGATTTCCTCGAAAGCCTTGCCTTGAGTAGCACCAACAACGTACATCATCTGCTCGTTGTTTGCCCACTCCTGACTCTTGCGCAATACCTGTTGGAAAAGTTTCTCACCCTCTGTGCTTTCTGTCAATTGGAAGTCGTGACTACCCTTATTGCTAGTCAATGCAAGAAGGATAACCCATTTACCATCATAACCCAAGAAAGGAGTAACACTATCCTCGCCCATATAAGGAGCCACGGTAACAGAATCCAGATTATACTCTTCAAAGAAAGTGCGAGCATACATAGCAGAGGTATTACCTATATCACCACGCTTAGCATCAGCAATAATGAACTGATCGGGATAATTCTCCTGGATATACTTAACTGTCTTTTCAAAAGCCATCAAACCCTTAACTCCGAAAGCTTCATAAAAAGCCAAATTGGGTTTGTATGCCACACAATATTGTGCAGTAGCATCAATAATTGCCTTATTGAAAGCAAAGATAGGATCTTCCTCAGAAAGAAGATGCTGAGGAACCTTCTTCAGGTCAGTATCCAAACCTACGCATAGAAAACTGCGCTTTGCCTTTATATTCTGAATTAGTTCTTGTCTTGTCATTGTTATTAGCTTTATTTATTTGTTAACTATCTAATTTGCTTTACATTACCACCAGCACTACAATTCTGCTTCCTTGAGTCTTTCTGCATTTTCTGCAACAATCAAGTGATCTATGCAATCCTGAATACTACCATCCATGAATGCATTCAAATTGTAAATAGTATAACCAATACGATGGTCGGTTATTCTGCCTTGAGGATAATTGTAAGTTCTGATCTTAGCCGAACGGTCACCAGTTGACACCATAGTCTTTCTCTTGGAAGCTATGTCATCTAGATATTTCTGATGCTCCTTGTCGTAAATAAAGGTACGCAATCTTGCAAGAGCGCGCTCCTTGTTCTTTGGCTGGTCACGAGTTTCGGTACACTCAACCAAAATTTCCTCGTCCTCGTTGGTAAAAGGATTTCTCCACATGTATCTGGCACGAACACCGGATTCTACCTTGTTTACGTTCTGACCACCAGCACCGCTCGAACGGAAAGTATCCCACTTAATAGCGCCCTCATTGATTTCTACATCAAATTCCTCTGCCTCTGGCAATACGGCAACGGTAGCAGCACTGGTATGAACTCTACCCTGAGTTTCCGTAGCAGGTACACGCTGTACACGATGCACTCCACTTTCATACTTCATTATACCATATACGCCTTCACCAGTCACGCTAAAGATAATCTCCTTGTATCCACCAGAAGAACCTTCGCTGAAACTAGAAACAGCCATCTTCCAACCCTTGGTTTCAATGTATTTGCTATACATACGGAACAAGTCTCCGGCAAAGAGAGCAGCCTCATCACCACCAGTACCACCACGGATTTCCATGATAACATTCTTATCATCCTCGGGGTCAGCTGGAACAAGAAGGAGTTTTATCTCATCTTCCAATTCAGGAATGCGTTTTTCGCTCTCCGAAAGCTCTTCCCTGAGCATTTCTTTGGTTTCCGCATCATCCTCCATTGCAAGCATTTCCTTTGCATCAGAGATATTCTGGAGGCAACCGACATATTCCTTTCGAGCATCCACTATCTTACCCAAGTCCTTGTATTCCTTGGTTAGCTTTACATAACGCTTCTGGTCAGCAATCACACTAGGGTCGGTAATCAAAGTCGACACCTCCTCAAAGCGCGAAACCAAGCCTTCCAGTCGTTCAAGCAAATTATTAGCCATTTTATCTCAAAACGAATATTAATAATTAAATTCACCAAACTCGCTCTTGATGGTCAGGCTCTTTTTACCCTCTTCGATATGTCCAACTATCTGAGCATCAATATTGAATGACTTAGAAATCTCAATAACCTTCTCTGCCATTTCAGGAGAAACATATACCTCTAGGCGATGTCCCATATTGAACACCTTGTACATCTCACTCCAATCGGTTTGACTCTCTTCCTGAATAGCACGGAACAATGGAGGCACGGGGAACATATTATCCTTTACCACCTTGCAATTATCACTAACGAAATGCAATACCTTTGTCTGAGCACCACCTGTGCAATGCACCATGCCATGAATCTCTGAGCGCATCTCATCGAGTAACTTCTTCACCACGGGAGCATAAGTACGAGTGGGAGAGAGCACCAGCTTACCTGCAGAAACAGGAGCACCTTCAACTGCATCTGTCAACTTGTACTTACCGCTATACACCAATTCATCGGGCACCTGATGGTCATAGCTCTCAGGATACTTCTCTGCAAGATACTTATTGAATACATCGTGGCGAGCAGATGTCAAACCATTGCTACCCATACCACCATTGTATTCTTTCTCGTATGTTGCCTGACCTGTACTTGACAAACCAACAATCACGTCACCAGGACGAATATTGGCATTATCGATAACATCGCTTCTCTTCATACGACAAGTAACGGTGCTATCCACGATGATTGTGCGTACCAAATCACCCACATCAGCAGTTTCGCCACCAGTACCATAGATACCTACACCCATCTCGCGCATCTCTGCCATCAATTCGTCTGTACCATTGATGATTGCAGAAATCACCTCGCCTGGAATCAGCATCTTGTTACGACCAATGGTAGAGCTAACCAGAATATTATCCACAGCACCTACGCAAAGCAAGTCGTCGGTATTCATAATCAAGGCATCCTGAGCAATTCCCTTCCAAACGCTTAGGTCGCCAGTCTCTTTCCAGTACATATAAGCCAATGACGACTTAGTACCTGCGCCATCAGCATGCATAATATTACAATACTCAGGATCGCCTCCCAAAATATCAGGAATAATTTTACAGAAAGCTTGGGGATACAAACCTTTATCAATGTTCTTGATAGCGTTATGCACATCCTCCTTTGCGGCAGAAACACCGCGCATCATGTACCTTTGGTTGCTCATAATGAATTTAGGGTTGAATCTTTATTAATTATTACGAGCGCAAAGATACGAAGAAAAAATCAGCTATGCAAATATACTGTATTTTATTTGCTTGTCCATATATCCCAACTGGCCAAAGCCTGTAGTTCCAGCATTTCCAAACCATTCTTGACAACAGCCCCTGCTTGTGCTCCGTATTGCAGGAATTTTGTCTCTAAAGGATTGTATACCAAATCGTACAACAAGTGGTTTGCGGTAAGAGCATCGTATGGTAATTGCGGCACTTCATCCACATGAGGAAACATCCCGACAGGACTGCAATTAATGACCACAAGGTACTCTCGTAAAACATCTGGCGTAATCTGGGCATAAGAAAACCTACCCTTGGCAGATGTTCTACTCACATACTTCCACTCTATTCCCAGATTATCCAAAGCTACCGTAATTGCCTGAGCAGCACCGCCAGTACCTAACACTAATGCCTTTTTGTGACAAGGCTTCAACAAAGGTCTAATACTTTCTGTGAAACCAATAATATCACTATTGTATCCTATTAGTTTGTATCCTCGTGCATCAGCAGTTGAGGATTTTTCTTCACGTAGAATTTTAATTACATTTACTGCTCCTATTTTACTAGCCTCTGGAGATATTTCATCCAACAAAGACATTACGGCTTGCTTATGAGGTATAGTACAATTCAAGCCCTCAAGGTCAGGATGATTTTCCACCACATCCAGTAGCATATTAACATCTGGTAATTCATAGTTATCATAAACGGCATCTATTCCTTCCCGAGAAAATTTCTCAGTAAAGAATCTTTTACTAAAACTATGTCCCAAAGGATAACCTATAAGTCCGTACTGTTTCATCTTGCCGTAATGTGAAAACAACCTTGTTTTACCTCATATTTTATATAGCAATGCCCCGCTTCTCTGACATCACGAAGCACCTCTGCCAATACCCATTTAAGCGTATCGTTTTGCGTAGTTGGCCATGTCGCATCTGGCGGCATTACAGTATAATACCTATTGTAAGGAATATCAAATGTGGTACCATATCTATGGCATGATTCGGGCGAAGCATTGACGTTGATTTTGCGCAAACGTTCCACATCCTCTTCCGTTCTAAGAACACTACTAACCAATATCTTGTGCATAGGAATACCCTTTACATACAAAGAGTCAAGATAATTCCTTGCTATCATCTCCAGTACCTCCGCTGCTCGTGGCACTAAAAATGGAATACTGCTGGTCATCTCCTCATCTATGCAGAAATAAGGATTCGAACCCACGTACACCAATTCCGATTTTCTTTCCTCGGCCGCATGTCTGTTTCTCACTGGCTTTACTCCCAACTTCCTTGCACTCTCTATCTGCACGCTTTGCAAATCAGGAAAAGTTCGACTGAAAGAAGGTACAGAATAGATGGGATGTGGCTTTCGCTGAGTTTCTGAGACTACATTATTTATATAGGGCTCTTGAACTTCGTCTTCCACACCAGAAACATCTGATAGCATCTGCATGGTATCCATCTGCGCACTTGGCTCCACCAGTACGGTGTCGTTTTCTATAGCAGATTCATGAGCGCTATCAGCAGCCATATCATTAATCCACCTAACCGCTCCCAGCAGGAGTACCGAGGTGCAGAAAATCGATAGAAAATATTTTTTCTTTAGTCGTCTCATATTTTTGTGGACAAAGTTAGTAAAAATGGCGCATATTCCAAATAATATTTTTAACTTTGCGCAGAAATAATTGGCAAATGATTGAAAAGCATATCATACTGGAAGATGTTGATCCTGTAATTTTTTATGGGGTCAACAATGTTAATATCCAAATGGTAAAGGCTCTCTACCCCAAACTACGCATCGTGGCTCGAGGCAATGTACTTCACGTAATGGGCGACGAATTGGAGATGTGTGCTTTGGAGGAGAATATAGAAAAATTGCAAAAACATTGCTTGAAATACAATAGCCTCACCGAGGAGGATATTCTGCATATCCTCAGAGGCGAGCGTGTAAGCAAGGAAGGCGTAGAGGGCGTTGTGGTATATAGTGTAACCGGCAAACCAATCTCTGCACGTAGCGAGAATCAGCAAAAGTTGGTGCATGCATACCAGGAGCACGATATGATTTTTGCCACAGGTCCTGCAGGTAGCGGTAAGACATACATGAGCATAGCTCTTGCCGTTCGTTCGTTGAAGAACAAAGAGATACGCAAGATTATCCTCTCTCGTCCTGCCGTAGAAGCTGGCGAAAAACTAGGTTTCCTCCCTGGCGACATGAGAGATAAAATTGATCCCTATTTGCAACCTCTATATGATGCCTTGGAGGATATGATTCCTGCACAGAAGCTACGCGAAATGATGGAGCAAAACATCATACAAATAGCTCCTTTGGCATTTATGCGAGGACGCACATTGAACGATGCTGTTGTCATCCTTGACGAAGCCCAAAACACCACATCGGCACAAATCAAGATGTTCCTTACCCGAATGGGCAATAACACGAAAATGATTATTACGGGCGACTGCTCTCAGGTGGACTTGCCACGAGGTGTAAGAAGCGGATTGTCAGAGGCATTAGAAATCCTTGATGGTGTCAAAGGCATTGGCTTCATTCACATGGACAAGAAAGACATCGTTCGCCACAAACTAGTATCACGCATTGTGGATGCTTATGACAAGCACACAAAGCAATTAGACCAACAAAAAGACGATAAACAAAAAGCAAATACATAATTGATTATGAAAGCATTAACACGTACAGATTTCAACCTACCAGGTCAGGTAAGTGTGTATCACGGCAAGGTTCGTGATGTGTATGACATCGAGGGCAATCTCCTAGTGATGGTTGCAACCGATCGTATCTCTGCATTCGACGTAATCCTTCCCAAGGGTATTCCCTTCAAGGGTCAGTGTCTCAACCAGATTGCTGCTTCTTTCCTAGATGCAACCTCTGATATCGTGCCCAACTGGAAGTTGGCTACTCCTGACCCCATGGTAACTGTTGGTCTTAAGGCTAAAGGTTTCCGCGTGGAGATGATTATCCGTGGCTACCTAACTGGTTCTGCTTGGAGAGATTACAAGAATGGTTGTCGTGAAATTTGCGGTGTTCGCCTTCCCGATGGTATGCGCGAAAACGAGCGTTTCCCCGAACCCATCATCACTCCCACCACCAAGGCTGAGGAAGGTCATGACGAAAACATCAGCAAGGAAGAAATCATCGCTCAAGGCATAGTAAGCAAGGAAGATTATAAGCAGATGGAGCAATACACTCGCGCTCTTTTCCAGCGTGGTACCGAAATTGCTGCTAAGATGGGCCTTATCCTAGTGGACACCAAGTACGAATTTGGCAAGGTTGACGGCAAGGTTATCCTTATCGACGAGATTCACACTCCCGATAGCTCTCGCTACTTCTATGCCGAGGGTTATGAAGAGAAGTTCGAAAAGGGCGAAGCTCAGAAGCAACTCTCTAAGGAGTTCGTTCGCCAGTGGTTGATTGAGCACAACTTTATGAACCGTGAAGGCGACGTAATGCCCGAGATTACAGATGAATACGCAGAGAGCGTAAGCGAGCGTTACATCGAATTGTACGAGCACATCACTGGTACCACATTCGTACCTGCTGATAGCGAAGGCGACATCCAGAAGCGTATCGAGCGCAACGTAGTTGAATGGTTGCAAAGCCAAAAGTAAACGAATGGCATACAACCAAGAAAGCATAAAACCATACTCGCAACAAGGCGAAAAGGTAGAACAAGTGGAGGCAATGTTTGACGGCATTGCCCCCACCTATGATTTTCTCAACCATGCTCTCAGCATGGGCATCGACAAGGGATGGAGAAAAAAAGCAGTCAAGAGGCTTGGCATCTATGCACCACAAAACGTGCTCGACATAGCCACTGGTACTGGTGACTTTGCTCTTCTCACGGCCAAACTCATTCAACCAGAATCCATTATAGGCGCTGACATTAGCGAGGGTATGATGGAGGTGGCCAGACGCAAAGTGGAAGAGCAGAAAAGCAAACTTGGCAGCACCAAAATCACCTTTCAAAAGGAAGATTGTCTGAAACTGAGCTTTCCCAACTCTTCGTTTGATGCCGTTACCGTTGCTTATGGTGTAAGAAACTTTCAAGACCTCGATGCTGGCCTCAGAGAGATGTGCAGAGTACTCCGACCAGAGGGTCACCTATTGATAGTGGAATTAGCCACTCCGCCACATTTTCCTATGCGTCAACTCTTTTGGCTCTACTCGCACGTAGTGATGCCACTCGTGGGAAGAATCATTAGCCGAGACAGCAAAGCATACTCCTACCTACCAGCTACAATGGAGGCCTTTCCACAAGGCGAAGTAATGGAGCAAATATTGCACAAAGCCGGTTTCAGCTCCGTTGAATGGAAGCGATTCACCTTTGGCATATGCACAATGTATCTTGCAAAAAAATAAACCCTTACACAAACGCCATCCACATCAAATACCTATCCCCAAATAGCACACAAACAAAAGGGGATAGGATTTTTTGACTCAGAAAAGCACCTTCCAAACTTCGAAAGTCCTCTCACCACCTCAAAATCGCACTTCCGAAATCCTGGAAATCACTTTTTGCACACAAAATCGCATACTCAACACCTCAAAAAACCATTTCCCACCTCAAAATCACATTTCCAAAGCGTCGGAAATCACTTTCTGCACACAAAAATGCATTTCATAAACTCAGGAAACACCATCACCATATGAGATATGATTTTTACTATTATCACCAAGGGTGCAATGATTTTAAATGGGAAAAGCACGTAAAAATCATGGATTTGTATTTCTGCAAGCAAGTAAAGCACCCAACTTGGCACGATTACAAAAAAATAATGCTATCTTTGTGTGCGATAATAGCAGAAATCAATCAATAAAAAACCTATAAACCGTGATGAACTTTAAAAGTCTATTTTTCTCAGCAGCAATGCTGATGGCAATTGGCCTACCACAAAACTTATCTGCCGAAACAGTCAAAGTGAATGTTCGCCTCAATGGCAAGACACGTTTCCCAAAGACCAACAAATGGATGGGTGTCCTAGAGGTGCAGATTGGCGACAAGAAGAGCCAGCGCACCATCGAAAGTAAAGAAGCAGGCACCACCATCGAGTACAACATCCCCGATGGCAGTTCTTTTGCACTGAAAGAGGCATGGAAGCTACACGGCTACAAATTAAATTCTATCAGCCAGGAAAATGGCGAATGGACAGTCACTTACGATGCCGACAAGGAGAGTGAATATCAGTATCTATGGTTTCACAATGACAAGGAACCTTTCCGCATACCCAGTATCGTAACAATGAAGAATGGCAAATTGCTGGCCATCAACGATGCACGTCCTTGTGGCAACGACATCGGTTATGGCCGCGTTGACCAGGTGATGCGCATTGGTTCTAAGGATGGCAGCAAATGGACAGAAGGCAAATACGTAATTCAGGGTAGCTACTCTGACGAAGGCGTTCGCGACGATGGCTTTGGCGACCCTGCAATGGTTGTCGACCGCGAATCTGGCGCAATTCTTCTAATCGACGTGTGCGGACATACCGTTTGTTGGCATGGCAATTGGCCCGATGGAGAGCCCAATCCCGTAGCACGTCTTTACAGTACCGATAATGGCAAGACATGGGGCGATGCTCTCAATGGCAAACACTCTCCTGCTCCCCAAGGCGCAATGTGCTCTTGGTCAGATATCACCAATATCTTCTATAGCGCATTTATGCAACGTGGCGAAGAGGATTTTGACAAGTATCGCGTACAGAGTTTGTTCGTTGGTAGCGGTAAATTAACTCAGAGTAAGACTATTAAAGTTGGTACACACTATAGAGTTTATGCTCCCGTTTGGACAAAGAATCATGGCAATCGTGTATTGTACACTGACGACTTTGGTCAGACATGGCATGCCCTGGGTGGCAAGACAGCCCTGCCCTGCCCTGGTGGCGACGAACCCAAATGCGAGGAATTGCCTGATGGTAGCGTGGTATTGAGTAGCCGCAAAGGAGCTGGTCGCTACTTTAATATCTACAAGTATTCTGACGACAACAAGGTTAATGGCGCATGGGGTACTTGTGTGGCTAGTGACCAAGAAAAGGGTGGCATCAAGTGTGGCAGAAACAGTACTAATGGCGAAATCCTTATCATTAAGGCTCGCAAGGTATCCGATGGTTCTGAGGCGACTCTGGCACTACAATCTCTACCCACAGGTGATGGTCGTACAGATGTAAAAATCTATTGGAAAGACATAACCAATCCCGAATCTTATTCTTCTCCCAAAAACTTTGCCGAGAATTGGAATCAACAACCATATCAGGTAAGTTATACTGGTAGCGCATACAGCACCATGACCCTTCAAAAAGATGGTCGCATAGGTTTCTTCTATGAGGAAGAACCCGGTTGGTACTCAATGGTATACGTGCCCATTTCTATCGAAACAATAACAAACAACCTATACAAAATTAAGTAAAATGAAGAAAACCTTTTTAGCAGCAATTGCCCTGATTTGTACAGCAGTATCAACGTGGGCAGACAAGGTTACTGAACTTTCTCAGCTCAGCAACGACAAGGTGTACACCATTCGTAGCGAGCGCGCATTCCTGCTCTTTAGCGACAAGGTGCCTAATCAATTATGCTCTAGCACTGGTAAAAGCATAGGAAGCGTAAGCTACAGTTTGAATGACCCCAATCTTCAGTTCAATATTCAGAAGAATGGCGACAATTATTATCTCTTTAGCGTTGGCGCTCAGAAGTATGTGGGTACAGGTGGTACATATACTGCAAATGCTTCTGCCGTATTCAAACTGGAGATGGTCAACAATGCCAACTACCCATGGAAGCTCCGCATTGGAGATCAGGTAATGAATAGCCAGTCGCCCAACCAGCATAATGCAGGTATTCTGATTGACAATTGGACAACAACAGACGCAGGTAACTGTTACTACATCGAGGAAGCTATCCCCGAGGATAAGGTATACAACGTTATCGTTCTTGGTACCGAGAATGCAGATGCTGGTTTCTCCTACAAAGAGGCTCAGTACAAGGACGGTGCCACAATCGAAACCAAAGACGTAATCAAGGCTTCTGACGTAGTAGCAAATGCCATTGAAGGCATGATGGCTATCGTTAGCGTGGATGGTCTCAATATTTATATCAGCTACTTGGCAGAGAATACCAAGTTCTACACTCTTCAGGGTGGTCATGGCGGATACGTTAGCATGAATAGCGACTACACCGATGGTGGCAACATGCTACTGAGCAACTCCAACAAGCCTCGCGACAACAAGGCTCTTTGGGCATTTATCAAGGAAGGTACCAATACCTACAAGATTTACAACTATTCCACAGGTCTTTCCAAGGTGCTTGGTATCACCGGTACTGAAGCTAATGCTCGCACAACAATGGTGGATGCTGACAATACATCATACAAGACAATTTTCTCTGGTGTATTCAAGTTCAACAGCTCAAGCCCCTCTGTAATCAGAATTAATGGCACAAATCACTATTGGAACAAGCGCGGCAATTACTTCGCTTTGTGGGAAACATCTGAAAGCACAGCATTGACCGATACTGGTTGTAAGTTCTTTATCACAGAAGTTGACCCTGCCGATTATCCCGAGTCTTACTACTATGAGGTTCAGAACATCACCGGCGTTTCTTCATACTCTCCCAAGAACCCCAACACCCTTTGGTACAAGACCTCTGCAGAGGCTGCCGGTGTAGGTTATCCCTGGATGGAATATGCTCTTCCTTTGGGTAATGGCGAACTGGGTTGCATGGTATTTGGTGGCGTTCACAACGAAGAATTGCAATTCAACGAGAAGACTCTTTGGAGCGGTCCAGCAAACACCGTTGGTGCAGCTAGCGGCAATCGTACTTTCATGAACTTTGGTTCAGTATTCGTAGAGAACAAAGACAAGGCTATCATGGAAGGCGTTACAGATTATGTACGCTATCTTGACATCGAAGAAGGTATCGCTGGTGTAGAATTCAAGAATGCAAATGGCAGCAAATTCACTCGCAAATACCTAAGCTCTGCTCCCGACCAGGTTATTGCTGCTCAGTACAAGGTGGAGGGTGATGACAAAATCAATTTGAACTTCACTCTAGTACCCGGCGATGGCATTGGCGCAGAGGCCGTTACATATGAAAATGGTATGGCTCATTTCAATGGTAAGATGACCGTTAAGCATGCTGCTCGCCTGCACGTTCTTGCCGACGATGGTGCTACTATCACTACATCTAACAAGGGTATCAGCGTAAGCAACGCTACTGAGGTTACCTTCTACCTCAAGGGTGCAACCAACTTTAATGGCGATATGGATAGCAAGGGATATTTCGTCTCTGAAACTCCTGCTGCCATAAGCGAGCGTATCAAGACTGTGATTGACGAAGCCGCTGCCAAGGGTTTTGAAGCCGTGGAAAAGGCACACGTAGAGGACTTCACTGCTATCACCAAGCGTATGACCTTCGACCTTGGCTTGAATACTCCTAGCGTTGATACCAAAACTCTTATCGACCAGTATTACCCCAACAATTCAAATGCGTCCAGCACTGCCAATGACCATTTGTTCCTGGAACAGTTGTACTTCCACTACGGTCGTTATTTGGCTATCAGTTCTAACCGTCAACCCATTGCTGCCCCCAACAACTTGCAGGGTATATGGAACGACCGTGGTGCAGACTCGCCCTGGAACTCTGATATCCACACCAATATCAACATTCAGATGAACTACTGGCCCACCGAGGCAACCAACCTTTCCGACCTTCATAAGCCTTTCGTCAACTTTATCATCCGTGGTGCGAATAGCACAGGCTGGAAGGAAGTGGGCAAGCGCTACAACAATGGTTATGGCTGGAGCGTGCTCACCGAATCATCACTCTACAATAGCATGAGCACATGGGGCGACAACTATCTCGTTGCCAACGTATGGTACACCAGCCACTTGTGGACACACTGGCGCTACACTCAAGACATTGAGTTCCTCAAGAAGGCGTTCCCCGTAATGTGGGATTGCGCAGAATTCTGGTTCCACCGTCTCATCAAGGACCGCAAGGTCAAGGACGGAACCTATGTTGCTCCCGACGAATTCAGTGCCGAGCAGCATGGTAATGAGAAGGAAGATGGTACTGCACATGCTCAGCAGATGATTAGCTATCTCTTCCAGAACCTTTCTGACGCTATTGGTATTCTTGGTATTGAAAATACAGGTTTGACCACAGAAGACGTGGCTAAGCTAAATGAATACCTGGAGAAGACCGACAAGGGCTTGCACACCGAGACATACGATGGCGGATGGGGTAATCCTTTCAACGGCGTGAAGACTGGCGACAAGATGCTTCGCGAGTGGAAGTACTCTCCATATAGCGTGGGCGAAAGAGGTCACCGTCACATCTCTCACCTGATGGCACTCTTCCCCATGGATCAGATTACACCAGAGAGCGAATATTTCATCCCTGCCGTTAATGCCCTCAAGCACCGTGGCGATGCAGCTACTGGTTGGTCAATGGGTTGGAAGGTCAACCTATGGGCTCGCGCTCAGGATGGCGACCATGCACATATTATTATTAAGAATGCCTTGAAGCACTCTACCACCTATGGTACTGACCAGGGTCAGGGCGGTATCTATTACAACCTGTTCGACTCTCACGCTCCATTCCAGATTGATGGTAACTTTGGTGTATGCTCTGGTATTGCCGAGTGTTTGATGCAGAGCGCACATGGCTATATCAATGTACTACCTGCTCTTCCCAAGGTATGGAACAAGCAAGGCGAAGTCAAGGGTATGAAGGCTATTGGCAACTTTACCGTTGATTTCAATTGGTCTGCAGGCAAGTGCCAGAATATCCGCATTCAAAGCCATGCTGGTGCACCATTGAAACTACGTTGCCAGAAGGGTGCTATGTCACTTGACAAAGCTAGCGTCAAGGTTAACGGCAAGGAAGTATGGGTTTCTGTTGACGAGCACAACATCGCCACTATCAAGTGTGAGAAGGGCGACATCGTAGAGGTTGACTTCAGCACCGAAACTGCAATCAGCAACGTTAAGTCTGAAAGCGAAAATGCTAACTCTCCTATCTACGACCTCAGTGGCCGTCGTATCAACAAACTATCTGCAGGTCAGGTCTACATCCAGAATGGCAAGAAGGTGGTTAATGATTAAAAGCGACAGACATCGAACGTTTAGCATTTGTCAACGCTAAAATAACTTATCCGCAGCATCTCATGACGAGGTGTTGCGGATATTTTTTCTGATGGTGGGCAAAAACATGCCTTTGTATATTTGCCTTTCTGCTAAAGCATTAATATTGAACAACACATACTCTGACTCTGAAGCTAAAAACGCCTTTTTGATGGAATCCGACCCCTCGGGAGGGACCAAAAACGCCTTTTTGATGGAATCCGCCCCCTCGGGAAGGACTAAAAACGCCTTTTTGATGAAATCCGACCCCTCGGGAAGGACCAAAAACGCCTTTTTGATGAAATCTGACCCCTCGGGAGGGACCAAAAACGCCTTTTTGATGAAATCCGACCCCTCGGGAGGAACTAAAAACGCCTTTTTGATGGAATCCGACCCCTCGGAAAGGACTAAAAATGCCTTTTTGATGAAATCCGACCCCTCGGGAGGAACCAAAAACGCCTTTTTGATGAAATATTACCTTAACCTTTTAGCCAAAAAGACTATTGTGACAAGAGAGCACAATGATACCTACTAAAGAATAATAATTGTACCCGAGAAAACATTTTTAGTACTAACAATCGGAGGGTGTGCCAGAATAGACACACCCTCCTGTTGTGAGTTGGATTTATTTACTGATACCCCCCACCCTTGCATCAGTATTGTAATCTTGTTAAGGCAGCTTCTTCAGGAACACCATGC
This sequence comes from Bacteroidaceae bacterium, assembly GCA_017381015.1. Lineage (GTDB taxonomy): Bacteria > Bacteroidota > Bacteroidia > Bacteroidales > Bacteroidaceae > Physcousia. The sequence goes on along the minus strand of JAFOCV010000003.1, from coordinate 4,955 downwards.
CAGAAGTATCGTTGCCTTGTGGAGCATAGCCCTGTAGTTCGATGTGGAAAGGTGTACCTGCTTCGAATTGGTCAAGGGTGAAGCGATAAGTCACGGGAGACTGGCCCACCTTAACTGTATGAGTGGCATTCACTTCTGCCATCAGCTCGTTACGCTTCCAAAGCTTCAGTGTGCCCACTTGCACAGGGTTCTCACCACGTGTAGGAATAACGGTGAGTTCGTAAGTACCATTACCACTAACCTTGCCAGTTACCTCGAAACGCCAGTTTGAAGGCTTGGTCTGTATGCGCAGTGGTTCCCACGTGTAAACATGCTCTCCGTAAGCCTTATAGGCAGAGTAGTCGGGAGCAAAGTAGAGGGGCAGAGAATATTGTGTGTTGGACACAACTATCATGGCACGCAGGTCGTCACGCTTGGCCACATTGATAGGACCATTGTAAACCGTAGAGTGTACGGTGGGATATTTGCCATTTGTAGTATAGCGGATAACAGCTCCGGGCACATCGCAGGCAAGAGTAAAGTTGATACTGCCATCGGCCTGTTTCTCTTCCTTGACTATACGAGGCTGTGGCAGACGATAGTGGCAGTCCTTATAATCCAAACGTGCATAATGTGTGCCAATACGGGTGCGGAAGTCTTCCCAATTGCGACGGCTCTGTTTCTGCCAAGCTACCTCACTGACAGCCAAGAGGCGAGGGAAAGTCAAATATTCTGCATAGCTCTCAGAACGGTTCTCGTTGAGGCATGCAATCTCTTGCAATACAGTACCATGAATGAACTGGTCGCTCCAGAAGCATCCCTGCACACCGATAACGGTGGACTGCTCGGAATAGTCGTTGACAGGCATAGAGTAGCACTTCTCCAGAGAGATGGGAGGACACCAAGTGGCAGCCTGCACCTCGCCAGGAATTTTCATTTCGGGGAAGTCCAGATACATGTGCGATGCTGGTGTGAGGATAGCCTTGTGACCTGTTTTGGTGGCACGTAGTGAGTCACTGACATGATGCCATGACAGAGCCACAACAGGTTCGTCTATCTTGCCACGCTGTATAATCTCATCCCAACCGATGACGGTACGTCCCTTCTCTTTCATCATCTTGGCTACAACGTTGGTGAGGTAGCCTTGGATATCTGAAGCCTTCTTCAGCCCTTCACGCTTCATAAGAGCCTGACAATCGGGGCATTGCTCCCAGCGCACATATACTGCCTCGTCGCCACCGATGTTGATATAGGATGAAGGGAATAGTTCTACGGTCTCATCCAATACATCTTTCAGGAATTGCATGGAAGTCTCCTTGCCAGCACAGAGGAGGTCACGACTGATGAAGTGTTGTGTGGGCAATTCATGCTGAAGACCAGTACAACTGAGCCAAGGATAGGCCACCACGGCAGAAAGGATATGTGCAGGGAACTCTATCTCGGGAACCAGTTCCACACCGCGCACCTTGGCATAAGCCACCATCTCGCGGATATCGTCCTGTGTGTAGTAGCCACCCAATCGCTTCTCATCTGGGCCACCCCATGCGCCCACCTCTGTGAGTCGGGGATATTTCTTTATTTCCAGACGCCAGCCCGAATCATCAATCAGATGGAACTGCAACTTGTTCATCTTGTACATCGCCATCATGTCGATATACTTCTTGACAAACTCCTTGTCATAGAAATATCTGGCCACATCAAGCATCATACCACGCCAGGGGCGCTCGGGAGCATCACTAATCTCCACGCATGGTGCCTGCCATTGGGTGTTGCGCTCCCAACTCTTGCTGTAAATCTCGGCAGGGAAGAGCTGCAACAACGACTGTATTCCATAGAACGCGCCATTAACGTCGGCACCTACAATCTTGACACCCTTGGTGGTAACGGACAGATTGTATCCCTCTGCCTTCATCTGACCTGTGGCATCTATAGCGAGGACTATGTCGCCCTTGGTTTTACCCTCCTTCAACACTGCCACACGTGCAGTGGATTGCGCCAGAATGTCCTGCAAGTACTTGGCTTGCTCGGAAAGAGAACTATCGTAGGCGATTACGATTTTCTGCGGCAGAACAAAGACGCCCTGTGTCTGTTCAATTTGCACAGGCTGTGGGATGATGTTGACTGGGAGAGCATTTTGTGCCGAGGCCACTCCACACCCCATAAAGGCAAGACATGCCAAAAGATGTCTTATTTTACTTTTGTTCATCGTAAATAATGTGTTTTAATTTAATTTGTGAATATGTTTTTTTACCATTTTTTTCATTTTTCCCACACAAATATATTAATATAATCTAAAAGTTTCTTCCTTCTGTGGCATAAATCTTCGAATACTCTCTCCACAAGCGCCTCTGTACGCAAATAAATCGTAGAAAACATTGTTGGTTCTGCCTTTTTTCGTATATTTGCAAGGCAATAAAATAAAACTACAATATGGGTAAAGTTCTAATCATTGGCGCCGGTGGCGTCGCTACAGTGGCTGCTCACAAAGTATGCCAAAACACTGATGTGTTCACAGAGATTATGATTGCTAGCCGCACTAAGTCAAAATGTGATGCTCTTGCAGAGGTTCTCAACAAGAAATACGGCACCAACGTCACCACTGCTCAAGTGGATGCTGATAGCGTAGAGGAACTGGTTGCACTATTCTCTAGCTACAAGCCTGAGATTGTAATGAACCTTGCTTTGCCATATCAAGACCTCACCATCATGGAGGCTTGTTTGCAAACTGGTTGTAACTATCTCGACACCGCCAACTACGAACCCAAGGACGAGGCACACTTTGAATATTCTTGGCAGTGGGCTTATCGCGAGCGTTTCGAGCAGGCTGGCCTTTGCGCCATCCTCGGTTGCGGTTTCGACCCAGGTGTAACAAGTATCTACACTGCTTACGCAGCTAAGCATCACTTCCGCGAGATGCATTATCTTGATATCGTGGACTGCAATGCCGGTAATCATCACAAGGCATTTGCTACCAACTTCAACCCTGAAATCAACATTCGCGAAATCACTCAGAAGGGTCTTTATTATGAGAATGGCCAGTACGTGGAGACAGAACCCATGGAGATTCACCAGCCTCTCACCTACCCCAACATTGGTCCCAAGGAGAGTTACCTCCTTCACCACGAGGAAATCGAATCATTGGTTATCAACTTCCCCACAATCAAGCGCGCTCGCTTCTGGATGACATTTGGTCAGCAGTATCTCAACTACCTTGATGTGATTCAAAACATTGGTATGGCACGCATTGACGAGGTGGAATACAAGGCTCCCAAGGCTGATGGCACTGGCGAGGAGGTTGTTAAGATTGTACCCCTTCAGTTCCTCAAGGCTGTTCTTCCCAATCCTCAAGACCTGGGCGAGAACTACGACGGCGAGACATCTATCGGTTGTCGTATCCGCGGTATTGGCAATGATGGTCAGGAACACACCTATTATGTATACAACAACTGCTCTCATCAGGCAGCATACGAAGAGACAGGCATGCAGGGCGTAAGCTACACCACCGGTGTACCCGCTATGATTGGTGCCATGATGTTCCTCAAAGGCATTTGGAGCAAGCCAGGTGTGCATAACGTAGAAGAATTCGACCCAGATCCATTCATGGACGAGCTAAACAAGCATGGTTTGCCCTGGCATGAAATCCACGATGGCGATTTGGAACTCTAATCATATAAAAGAATATTTTTATGGCAAAAGATAAAGAAACAATAGAAATTGACCCCAAAGCAGCAAAACTGAAAGCTCTTGAGGCAGCTCTAGGCAAAATTGAAAAGGATTTTGGCAAAGGCAGCATCATGAGACTCGGTAGCCAGCAGATAGAAGACATCGAGGTTATCCCCACTGGTTCTATCGCTCTTGACCACGCACTTGGTGTAGGAGGATATCCCAAGGGTAGAATCATCGAGATTTTTGGTCCTGAAAGTTCTGGTAAGACCACATTAGCAATACATGCTATTGCCGAGGCACAAAAGAATGGTGGCGTTGCAGCATTCATTGACGCAGAGCACGCCTTCGACCGTTTCTATGCAGCAAAACTTGGTGTAAACGTTGACGAACTTCTCATCTCACAGCCCGACAACGGTGAGCAGGCACTTGAAATCACAGAACAACTGATTCGCTCTGCTGCCGTAGATATCATCGTTGTCGACTCTGTAGCTGCTCTTACCCCCAAAGCTGAAATCGAGGGTGATATGGGCGAGAACAAACTTGGCTTACAGGCACGTTTGATGAGCCAGGCATTGCGCAAACTCACATCCACTATTGCCAAAACCAATACCACCTGTATTTTCATCAACCAATTGCGTGAAAAGATTGGTGTCATGTTTGGCAACCCCGAAACCACTACTGGTGGTAATGCGCTCAAGTTCTATGCCAGCGTACGCCTAGACATTCGCAAAACATCCAATGTGAAGAATGGCGAAGAAGTAGTTGGTAGCCAGGTAAAGGTAAAGGTAGTCAAGAACAAGGTGGCTCCCCCATTCAAGAAAGCCGAATTCGAAATAGCATTCGGCGAGGGTATCAGCAAAGTTGCCGAAGTACTAAATTTTGCCGTAAATATGAACATTATCAAGAAAAGCGGCAGTTGGTATAGCTACAATGATAGTAAATTAGGCCAAGGTACCGAAACCGTTAAGGCAATTTTGGCAGACAATCAGGAATTACTCGAGGAAATTACGCAAAAAGTGGCAGAAAGTCTGCCAAATAAAAAATAAATCTGCCAATTTGGCAGACATTTGACAAAAATCAAGGCTCGTGGCATGTTTGGCACGAGCCTTGATTATCTATTTATGTAGGGGTATGCCAAAGTGAGCATCTAAAAAAATATTAAACCAACTCCATAAAACATACACTACATTATATATTATAGTAAATAACAAGAATAATAAACTAAAAAAAGAATAACATTATGGGAAAGATTATTGGTATTGACTTAGGTACACCTGTGATGTGTGCAGGCTGCCCCCACCGTGGCCTGT
>JAFOCV010000053.1 GCA_017381015.1 Bacteroidaceae bacterium | reverse complement strand
GCCAAGATTAGAAAGGTACTCGCCGAGAGTATTGGCAACGTTTTCTTTGTCAAAAAGAATGTGCACGCCGGTGAATGATGCATCGTAGGGAGTCATGCAATAGAACTTAAGACCAGGAATTGTGGTCATGCCATGCTCCTCCATATCCTGCTGAGTAAGTACGATGGTAAGCTCCTTTGCACGGTCGTTACGATAGTTGAAGAAGATGACTACATCACCCTCCTTGATGGTGCCATCAACGGTGCTATTGTGAATGGGCTTAACAAACTCGTCGGTTACGCCTTCGTCATAGCTCTCCTGCATTGCAGCAACCATATCAGTTGCCTGCTTGCCTTCGCCAGCTACGATCAAGTCATAAGCTACCTTCACGCGCTCCCAACGCTTATCACGGTCCATTGCATAGAAGCGACCAACGATGCTAGCAATATCAGCGTTGCCGGTCTCTGCGCACTTAGCGGTCAATTGCTCGATGAAGCCTTTACCGCTCTGAGGGTCGGTGTCACGACCATCCATGAAACAATGTACATAGGTGTGAGCAATGCCATACTCCTTGCCAATCTCCACTAGCTTGAAAAGATGGTCAAGACTAGAGTGCACACCACCATTTGAGGTCAACCCCATGAGGTGTACGTTCTTGCCATTGTTCAATGCATATTCGTAAGCATTAACGATTTCCTTGTTCTTCAAGATAGAACCATCGGCACAAGCGCGGTTAATCTTCACTAGGTCCTGATATACGATGCGACCAGCACCAATGTTCAAGTGACCTACCTCAGAGTTACCCATCTGTCCATCGGGCAAACCAACATTCTCACCGCTAGCCAAAAGCTGGCTGCATGGATAGTTCTCCCACAAGCTATCAATGTATGGAGTAGGAGTATTGAAAATAACGTCACCCTTACCCTTATTACCGATTCCCCAACCATCGAGAATCATCAAAAGTGCTTTCTTTGCCATAATCTTCTTTTTTATCTTGTTTATTGTTTGTCTACCTGTATATGCGCTGTATGTAGCACGCATTTCTACGCAAAGTTAAGAATTTTATTTTAATTTACCCATCCATGGGTTCTATTTTTCATTCATATACGGCATGGTTGACATCTCTGTGTGACACAATGGCACTATTTACGACATATTATAGGAGCCGACACTTGGCATATTGAAAAATATTCGTACTTTTGTACAAGAAAAGCATTTGCACCGATAAGCGTGAAACACATACTGAGGTTTCTCTTTACCATTGTAATGGCAATTGCTTTTATCAATGGTGCGAGCGGTTCTGATTCTACCACCCCGGCGAATCAGGACTTTGAGATATACGCTGATGCGACATACCTTTCAGAGGATACCACGAATTATCCTCCCGAAGTTTATGCATTAAGGCAATCACCTACTTCTAATAGTGGGCTCCGCTACCATAGAATTGCCAAGAAGAAGAATTTCAATAATTATAGCCGAACACATTTCCTTCCGAGTACGGGAGGTATTACGCTCGACTTGCAACAATTTATTCACTATTCCCACTCAACTTTATCGTCTCATATTGTCTGGCCTTTGGACATATTGATTTGGCTAGACAGACTCATTATTTAGCCACTTCTGTTTATCGTGGAGGTTAGTATTCTGTATTACTAGCCTCATCATCTCGTATTGTGTAAATCCAGGCAATGCGAGGAATGCAACGTTATTGTTACACAACATTTGTGACAATGCATTGTGGCGTGTAGAGCATTCTACCCACATTATCTTATCACATTCAGAAAAACAAAAAGAATACGACTATGGGTATTTTCCAAATCTTTACTCTTTTGGGAGCATTAGGTATGTTCCTATATGGCATGAACTTGATGAGTTCCGGCCTACAAAAAGCATCTGGTGACAAACTGAGAAGTTTCCTCTCAGCTATGACCTCCAACCCCTTCAAGGGTGTGCTCACCGGACTTGGTATTACGTCCGTAATCCAATCCTCTTCGGCTACTACCGTAATGGTGGTGAGCTTTGTTAACGCAGGTCTTCTAACTCTGGCACAAGCAATAGGCGTAATCATGGGTGCCAATATCGGTACCACGGTAACCGCATGGTTGGTATCATGGCTTGGCTTTAAAGCAGACATCTCCGTACTGGCCGTTCCCTTGATGCTATTCGGTTTCCTTTTCTCAAATTCCAAGAAGAACCAGCGCCAAAACATCGGCGAACTCATTGTGGGTTTCTGCCTTTTGTTCCTGGGCCTTTCGTTCATGAAAGAGTCTGTTCCCGACCTTAATGAGACACCAGAGGTACTGGATTTCGTCAAGACATGGTCAAGTTATGGCTTTGGTTCTGTACTCCTATTCCTTGTATTTGGTACCGTCCTTACATTGGTACTCCAGTCATCATCTGCCACCATGGCCATTACCCTGATCATGCTCAGTATGGGTTGGATACCATTTGAGATGGCGTGTGCTATGGTTTTGGGTGAAAATATTGGTACAACTATTACCGCCAATATAGCCGCTTCGGTTGGTAATACTCAAGCCAAGCGTGCTGCTATGTCACATACTATCTTCAACGTATTTGGTGTATTGTGGGCATTGGCTCTTTACAAGCCTTTCCTCGGATTGGTAGGTTTCATTACCGCTACTATATTTGGATTGCCCGATCCATCTGCCGAAGGATTTGTGGTAAGCGGACCTAATGCTCCAGAAGGTGTGGCTGCTCTGTATGGTTTGTCCATGCTACACACCTTGTTCAATACCATCAATACTTTTGTGCTTATTTGGTTTATCAAGTTTATAGAAAAGGCCGTTGTGCTTATCATCAAGGCTCCCAAGGACCAGGAGAGCGAGGTTTTCCGTCTGAAGTACATCTCCGCTGGTCCCTTGGCTACACCGGAACTATGCATGGAGCAAGCTTTCAACGAAATCATACACTTTGCACAAATATCCAAGAAGGGCCTATCTTATGCTAAGGCTGCTATCGGCGAGAAGAAGTCGGACAAGTTTGACGAGTATAGCAACAAGCTTATCAAGTACGAAGAAATATCTGACCGTATAGAGTACGAGATAGCTACCTTCCTGAACGGCGTATCAGCTGGTGATATCAGCGAAGATACTTCCCAGCAGATAAAGTCAATGTACAAGATTATCAAGGAATTGGAATCATTGGGAGATTCAGGTGAGGTTATCAGCCGTATCCTATCCAGAAGAAACGTACACAACAAGACCTTTGACGAGGATACCATCAAGAAACTGGAGGGTATGGTGGATGCCGTGGACAATGCATACGATGCCATGATTACCAACCTTACTGGTGTGCACAAGGGTACATTAGTGGAGGTCTCAAATGCTTACAATGCCGAGGACCGTATCAATAACCTTCGCAACGACCTTCGCGATTCAGAAATCGAAGAGATAGAGAACAATAGAAAGACTTATCAGACAAGCGTTTACTACATAGACATTGTAAATCAGCTTGAGCGCATGGGTGACTTTATCATCAATATCTCTGAGGAACTGGAAAAGACATTTATCCGCAAATAACAATTAGCATCTAATGCTATCATAAACCTAGTAGGAGGCAAACACCAATTCAAGTGCTTGCCTCCTAATGTTATATATATATCAGTTTGTTATCCTTTATTCACCAAAATCAAACTCCAATTGTGTGGAACCAATCAAATTAAAGGTCATACGGTGATAAGGTGTAGCACCATGGACTTTGATAGCTTCGCGATGAGCCTTTGAAGGATATCCTTTGTTTCTATCCCAGGCATATTGAGGGTATTCCTTGTGGAGGGAGAGCATGTATTCATCACGATGAGTTTTGGCCAGGATGGAAGCCGCTGCTATGCTCATGTACTTTGCATCTCCCTTGACGATAGTGGTAAATGGCACATCATGATAGGGATAAAAACGATTGCCATCCACGATGATATTCTCGGGACGAATCTCCAATTTGTCCAAAGCACGATGCATGGCCGTAATGCTGGCACGTAGTATATTTAGTTGGTCAATCTCGTGATTGTCTACCGCCACCACCGCCCATGCCAAGGCCTCCTGTTCGATGATAGTGCGCAATTGCTCTCTACGACGCTCAGTGAGTTGCTTAGAGTCGTTTAGTTGTTGAGCCAGGAGCGAATTACGCTCCTCTATATCAGGTGGCAAAATCACGGCCGCCGCAAATACAGGACCTGCAAGGCAACCACGACCCGCTTCATCACAACCAGCCTCTATCACATTTGGTTTGAAATAAGATTCTAACATCTATGATTCCTATTGTAGTTGATTTTCTTAAAATAATCTCCTCCCGTTTGGGGAGAATGGTTGAAATGTTTGGAAAATAGTTTTCTGATAGCTAAAAAGCACTTTCGAATGTTCGGGAATCAGTTTCTTTTGGCAAAAATGGATTTTCAAGTCTTCGGAAATCAGTTTTTGTTAACCAAAACGCATTTCCAAGTGTCAGGAAATACATTTCGGCACAACAAAATGGGTTTCAGAAAAGACTTTCCCCGTTTTTTTGCTGATGATTGAGACCTCATCACTCATTATATATAATATTCACGCGCGAGAAGCTATTCAAAGATTTCGAACCGATAGCCTTCAGCCTTTAGCCACTCCAAGGCCATGGGAAGAATCTCCTTTAGTGTATCAATGCTTTTGAGGCTATCATGAAAGGTAATAATGCTACCATTGCGAGTATAACGCTTGACATTGTCCAAGACCTGACTGGGCGTGAGCCTATTACTATAGTCTCTCGTCACGAGGTCCCACATCACTATTCTCCACCCCTTTCTTCTCAATGCCAGATATTGCTTCGGTTTTGCCCATCCATGTGCTGGTCGAAACAGTTTTCCCGACTTTAACACCTGCTCAGCCTTGAGAATATTGGCATAGTATTGCCTGGTATTCCACCTCATACCAGCTATATGATTAAAAGAATGATTGCCTATGCGATGCCCACGCTTGCGCACCTCATCCAGTAGATGGGGATAACGAAGAGCATTCTCTCCTACCATAAAAAAAGTAGCCTTGATGTTCATCTCATCGAGGACATCAAGGACATAAGGTGTAGCCTCTGGGATAGGACCATCGTCGAAGGTGAGATACACCACCTTTCGGCTATGGTCCATCCTCCATAAGGCTTGTGGATACAGCCATCTAAGTGCTCTTGCTGGCTGTTCTATAATCATGTGTATAGTGCGTCAGCAAATATCATCTGGAAGGCTTGTACCATCTTCTCCAATTCCTTGGCCTCTGGCGATTGAGAATCGGTAAGGATTTCTACGGCAGAGTTCAATTGGTAGAGATTGTACATGATATCGCGCTTGCTACCCATCTGGCGATTGATATTCAAACCAGCATACCATTCCAGGTATTCGCGAGCCGTCTGAGCAATAGAGAGTACTATTTGCTCGGCCTCGTCCTTGTAACCATTGCTCAACCATACACGAGCCATGTCCATACTACCGCCCATGTAATTATGAGGAACTGTGGTGGCAGGAATTACCTTTTCCACATACTTCAATACCTCAACGGCCTTGTCGTACTTCTGTTCACGAACCAATTGCATTGCAAGAGTAGCAAACAAGCGACGGTGTGTATAGCACATACGTAGTACAGTTTCGTCGAGATAGATATCCTCATTCTCCAAGCCACCAAAACGGAACTTGTTCATCAGATTATTGTACATGCGGTCAGTATCCATGGTCAAGCCGCTCTTCTGAGTATCAAAAGGAGTGATACGGTCAGCCAAACCTTCACGCACGAAGTTGTTGCTCAAAGAACCATAGTTGTCGCTACCCACGGTGCAGGCAACATACATTGGACGCTCCCAATTGGTGCGGCACAACATCTCGTATATCATCATCTCGTTCTTGTATACGGCACGCTTGCCCTTCAAACTGATGTGCATCACATCGGGAATAGAATCAGCAGCTATCATCATACCGCTACGGCGCACGGCCTCCTTGTCAATGGTAATAACCACCGAGTCGGTGGGGAAGCATTGCATAGATTCCTCTTCGTTAAGAATCCACTTGTCGATAATATTCTTCAAGTCATAAGGATTCTCGCCCAATAATTCCTTCATCTGCTCGGGGTCATCCTTAAGCAAGTCGATGGCATACTCCAACTGACCGGGACGAACATGAATACCTTCGCGAGTACCAGTTACGTATTGCAAGCGCTTCCAAGCAATAGGTACGGCGGGAGAATCATAAGCAGGACGCTTCATCTGATCAATGTACCAATCGGTTTGCAAATATGAAAGGTTGCACACACGAGCATCCGTACGAATACCCTCTGTTTCCTGGCAATACCACAAGGGGAAGGTGTCGTTATCGCCATTGGTAAAGATTATAGGAGCCTTACCTTCGTCCAAACTATTCAGATAGTTCTGACCAAAGTCGCGACAAGTATAGCGTCCGCTACGGTCATGGTCATCCCATGTCTGAGAAGCCATCTGCACGGGTACAAGCAAGCAAAGGCCACTCAGTACTGCACCAAAGATGGCTTGCTTCTTGAATACATACTTGTTGAGCAAATCGCTGATAGCTGCTACGCCGAGACCAATCCAGATGGCAAAGGCATAGAACGAACCTGCGTATGCATAGTCACGTTCACGTGGCTGAACGGGTGTTTGATTCAAGTACAATACAATGGCCAAACCTGTCATAAAGAACAGGAAGAATACTACCCAGAACTGCTTTACGCCTTCGTCCACCATTGTGCCATCAGCATTGCTGATGCGCTTGTTTACCTGCCATACCAAACCGATAATACCAAGAATTAAAGGCAAGCAATAGAATACATTGCGTCCCTTGTTTTCCTTCAACTCAGAAGGCAACTTGCTAAAGTCGGTACCATAAATCAGATTATCGATAAAGTCAATACCTGTAATCCAATTGCCATGCTCCAATTCGCCATGACCCTGAATGTCATTCTGACGGCCAGCAAAATTCCACATGAAATAGCGCCAATACATGAAATTCACCTGATATGACCAGAAGAAATAAAGATTTTCAAATGCAGTAGGCACCTTGATAGTCTTTCTTTCACCTAAATGATCTATCTTGATGAGCTTACCCTTAATGCCACCCATCCAATCCTCATAGTTCTGCTTGTGACGCTCTGAGTGCATGCGAGGGAAGAGCATATTATAGGTATATGTGTATTCTGTCTTGTGTCCGATAACCTGATAACGGTCGGGTTCATTGGGGTTCTTCTTCTCCACACGTTGATACTGAGGAGCACCCTCCTTGCTATCTGCCACGTAGTACTGACCGCTCACCTTCATCTTTACGGGTGCAGAATAGGGTTGACCCCATAGCAAAGGACTATCACCATACTGGTCACGACTGAGATAGCTACCCAGGGTAAATACATCCTCGGGAGAGTTTTGGTCCATGGGGGTATTGGCCGTTGAACGGATAACGATAACGGCATAAGAAGAGTAACCAATCATTATCATCAACAAGCAAAGCAATGTAGTGTTCATCACACGAGCAGAAATCAAATGAATATCTGATTTCTTCTTGTTGAGAACAAAATACATCAATGCCATTACCACAATGCCGATGATGATGCACTTAACTCCATGACCATAGAAAGGAATACCAAGCATGCCAATACCTGCGATGAAAGAGATATTCATACGCTTGCGACTCTTCTGCACGGTTGACTCCCAGATAGCCCATAGCACAACACCAATCAAGATGAAGATATATACTACCAAACCGCTATTAAAGGGAAGGCTAAGAGTGTTCACAAAGAAGAGTTCAAACCATCCACCCACCTTCACAATGCCTGGTACAATGCCGTAAAGCACAATAGCCACTAGCACAAAGCTAGCCAAAAGTGCCACGATGCTACCCTTAACACTGGGATTACGATATCTCTTGTAATACCAAACCAAAACCAAAGCTGGCAAGCATAGCAAGTTAAGCAAATGCACACCAATACTCAAACCGGTGAGATAGGCAATGAGAATCAACCAACGGTCAGCACCAGGCTTGTCGGCATTATCTTCCCACTTCAAAATGAGCCAAAAGACTACGGCCGTAAACAAACTAGAGTAAGCATATACCTCGCCCTCTACGGCAGAATACCAGAAAGTATCAGAGAAGCAATATGCCAATGCACCAGTCATAGCGGCCACCTCAATACTGATACCTTGAGCCAAGGTCTTTACTTGTCCGCCTTCACCAATTAATTTTCTTGCCAAATGGCTAATACTCCAGAATAAGAACATGATACATGCCGCCGAAAACAACGCACTCATCACGTTTACCATCATAGCAACCTTGGTGGGGTCGCTGGTAAATTGGGAGAAAATGTTTCCTGTAAGCATAAAGAATGGTGCGCCAGGGGGATGTCCTACCTCCAACTTAAATGCCGTGGTAATAAATTCTGGACAGTCCCAAAAGCTTGCCGTTGGCTCTATCGTGCTACAATACACGAAGGCCGCAATAGCAAAAGCAATCCACCCCATCAGGGTGTCTATTCGTTTGAACTGCTTCATTGTTTTTGTTTTATTTGTTTAAGTGTTTATGTAATATATCGAAATTATCAGGATTGCATATCTTACCGCCTTTCCCACCAAAATAGCAAATGCCGTAACATATGGATTTGCTCTCATGTAACCCAAGGTAACACTAAGCACGCTTCCCAGAATAGGCAAAAAGCATAGAGTGCCTATCCATGCTCCGCGACCATCAATCCACGCTCTTGTCTTCTCCACCTTTTCTCGTGAGATATGCAAATACTTTTCTATCCATTCCATACGGCCAAATGTTCCTATCCAATAGTTGAACATCGAACCTGCCACATTGCCCACCGTTGCACTGAGGAACAAGGGCCATGGTTCTAATCCTGCCAACTGGAGACTTGCCATTACGGCTTCGCTACTAAAGGGAAATACACTACCGGCCAAAAAGGCGGCAATGGTCATGCCCAGGTAACCATAGCTTTCTAATATTTGAATTAAAGCTTCCATATTTCACAATTTAGTACGAGCAAAAATGCCACAACCAGTAATGTCACGCAGAACAAAGTATTACTCACCCACGAACCTGTCAATGCAAAGTAATGAGCTATCATCACACAAGCATTAAGCGCAAATACTATCGCAAGGGTATCATACAAACTGGGGACACAAAATATCAGTGCTAAAATCACTAACGTCTGTATCGTGTAGATGTAAAGGTACATTCTGGTGCTGATTTTATCATCAAAATAGTTGACCAAATAATGCACTATACCTATCATTGACAATATTGTGATGAAGGCGAAACTTAATGCCTTTGGAGTACGGTAGGCCAACATCCACTGATAATCCTCCGTGCTAAAGAATGTGGTACTCTGTAGGTCGTTAAACTTCTCTAATAGAAAAGAAAAATCCATATTCAGAATACTCCATCCTAGAATAAAACACACCGGCAAGAGAATTCCTACTATTCCTGCCCAAAAGCTCCGCCAGGTGAGGCTTCTCAGAAAAACAAACAAGTACCAATAATACAATGGCACAAGAATGAGCAACTGAGGTACCGTTACTGAGGCAATACCCAGGAGGATAAATGCATGAAATACCTTTGCGATGGGTTCGAACTGCTGGTAGGCAAGAAACATAATGTAATAACTGCCCGCCAGGCACAACGCCACAATCCAAGCATCAGAGAAGGTATGCGTAAAAGACATTAACATTAGCCCCACTACCCATACCGTGGTTATCATATAGGAACGAATTCGAAGAAGCGAAAACTTGCTTGCCGTTTCAAAGACAAGATATGTGGTAGCTATGGCAACAATCAATGCTGATAGGACAGATGAATTGCACTTGAAAGCAATTTCATCCGCACTCCAAAACCATGCAAAAAGTCCCATCACTATGCACAAGGGCAAAGTGAAGGAACTTTCGCTAATATGATTCTGCAAACGATTATTGCGCATTATCTACCATTTTATTTACAAGTCCTGGCCAATATCTCTACGATAGTACTTGCCCTCGAATTGTATCTTCTGAGCCTCTTGCATGCTCTTTGCCAAAGCCTCTGCTTTGGATTCGCCATAAGAACTAACCGCAATTACACGTCCACCGCTAGTAATCACCTGTCCGTCCTTCATGTCTGTACCTGCATGGAAGACAATGCTACCTTCCACCTCGTTGATGCCAGTAATGGGGAAGCCTTTTTCATAGGAACCAGGATAACCACCGCTAACCATCATCACACAAACAGCACTACGAGAGTCAAATTCAATGCTCTTTTCGCCAAGAGTTTGAGTAGCAACACCCTGCAAAAGGTCTACCAAATCACTCTTGATGCGGAGCATCACTGTTTCTGTTTCGGGGTCACCCATACGAACGTTGTATTCGATTACCTTGGGTTCGCCATCCACATTTATCAAGCCAAAGAAGATGAAACCCTTGTAGTCAATACCTTCCTCGGCAAGACCATTAACGGTGGGACGAATGATTCTATCCTCCACCTTCTTCATCCACTCTTCTGTTGCAAAGGGAACGGGAGATACACTACCCATACCACCTGTATTTAGACCTGTATCACCCTCACCAATGCGCTTATAGTCCTTTGCTTCTGGCAGGATAACGTAATCCTTGCCATCTGTCAATACGAATACAGAGCACTCGATACCGCTCATGAATTCTTCGATTACCACACGGCTGGAAGCACCACCAAACATACCACCAAGCATTTCGGCCAATTCCTTTTCTGCCTCTTCTATGGTATCAAGGATGAGCACACCCTTACCAGCGCACAAGCCATCAGCCTTCAATACATAAGGAGCCTGAAGAGTGCGAAGGAAAGCCTTGCCCTCTTCCAGAGTCTCACCGGTAAAGGTTTGGTAAGCAGCAGTTGGGATATTGTGTCTCTGCATAAATGCCTTTGCAAAGTCCTTACTGCCTTCCAGTACAGCACCTTGCTTTGAAGGACCTACAACGGGAATTGAAGAAAGTTGTTCGTCTGCCTTGAAGTAATCATAGATACCCTTTACCAGAGGGTCTTCAGGACCAACAACTACCATAGTGATACCATTGTTCAAAACAAAAGCCTTGATACTATCGAAATCGTCGGCCTTCATGGCTACGTTTTCACCAACGGTTGCTGTACCTGCATTGCCGGGAGCAATAAAGAGTTTCTCTAACTTGGGGCTTTGAGCTATCTTCCAAGCCAAAGCATGTTCGCGGCCACCAGAGCCTAAAAGCAATATTCTTTCCATGTCTATATTATTTCAAATAATCCTCAAAATATCTTGTAATTCTTTCATGTAGATGCACTGCATCCTTGCCACGCATGTTGTGCTCACCACCGGGATAAAGGAAGTAGTCACACTGAGTTCCAGCATCAATACAAGAGCGGATAAAGCTCAATGTATGCTGAGGCACACAAACGGGGTCGTTGTATCCGATTATCAATTGAAGTCTTCCCTTCAGATTGCCTGCTCTGAGGCGCAGGTTGCTATTCTTATATCCCTCGGGGTTTGTCTGAGGTGTATCCATATAGCGCTCGCCATACATTACCTCATAGTAATTCCAATCGATAACAGGACCACCAGCTACACCAACCTTGAATATGTCGGGGTATGTGAGCATAAGGTTTGTGGTCATGAAGCCACCAAAACTCCATCCGTGCACACCGATACGATCCTTATCAACATAGGGGAGAGACAAAAGATATTCTACACCCTGGCGCTGATCCTGGCACTCTACAGTACCCAATTGGCGGAATGTTGCCTGTTCGAAATCTCGACCTCTCCATTCGCTACCACGTCCATCCAGGATGAATACGATGTAGCCCTTCTGAGCCATGTATGTTTCCCAACCACGGCTTGACCAATGCCAACGAGCATCTACCAAATGAGCATGAGGACCGCCATAGACATAAACAATGGTGGGATATTTCTTCTTCTCATCAAAGTCAGCAGGCAATACCATGCGATAGTATAGGTCGGTCACATAATCGGCAGCCTTGATACTTCCGCTCTTGAACTGTGGTATGCTATAACCCATTGTCTCCCACTTGTCTTCGGCGGTAAGGATGTTTGTGCCCTTGCCAGTGGTGGTAGAAAGCAGATTGATACTTCTGGGCACATCGGGAGCAGTGTAAGCTGAAATTACCGATACACCGCTATTGCTCAATTGAGTTTGATAGCAAACACCCTCTTCTGGTCCTAAGGGTGTGCGCTTGCCACCAGTAATCTTCATGCTATAGAGGCATGACTTGCGAGGGTCAGATTCGTTGCTAAGGAAAATAACGCGCTGAGCCACGGTATTAAAGCCAACGAAGTTCTGAACCACCCACTTGCCCTTGGTGATTTGCTTCAATTCTGAAGTCTTCAGATTGAGCACATACAGATGGTTGTAACCATCACGCTGGCTCTGCATGATTGCCTTGTCGCTATCCCAGGGAAGGAAATAAAGGGGATGCATGGGTTCTACATACTTCTCGTGCTTCTCTTCGAGTACGGTGCGTACTTTACTACCCTTCTCAGCATCATACTCCACCAGGCGCATGTGATTTTGGTCTCTATTGAGCTCGAATACATAGATGCTCTTGCCATCAGGAGCCCAGGTGATGTTGGTATGATAATCATCCTTCTCACCTTCTAGATCGAGCCAAATGTTTTCCTTGGTTTCTGTATTGAATACACCCACCTTTACCACATGGCTATTCTCGCCAGCCATGGGATAATGACATGAGTATGTCTCTGCTATTCTTGATTCGCCTTCCTCTGCGCCATTAGACTTGATGTCTACCTGAGGATAACTGGGCACCATGCTCTGATCCATGCGATAATAAGCAAGCATCTTGCCATCGGGCGACCAGAATGTACCGCCATGTATACCAAACTCGTCTCTGTGTACGCTCTGGCCATATACGATATTGTCGCTACCATCTGTGCTACCGTCCCTGCTAATCACTAGTGTATCGGCATTGGGGGTAAAGACGTATAGGTTGCCTGCAATAGTATAAGCTGTTTGCTTGCTCTTGACATTGAAGTCACGAGCCACGGAATTGGCTGGCAAGGTCACATCCAATAGTGTACGACCGGTGTAGAAGTCAAGCATAATTCTACGCTGACCCTTTGTAAGCATCACAATAGGTTCGTCTGGTGTGGGGAAGACGAAGTTGTGACCACTAACGGCAAACTTCTCGTTCAGGAACTTGTTCACCTGCTCCACGGTAAGCACTTCCTTACCAGTTATCAAGTCGTAGACACCATCAGGTGTTGTGCGCAATGCAATATTGCCCCACCAGGTAGTGTAAATGTTTTCAGGAGTTAGTTTCCAATAACTCTCTCCACCGCCAAGCAGTTCGTCTAGCGTAAACTGCTTTTTCTGTGCTGATGCAGGTATCATACACATAAAACAAAACATCAATGATAAGAAAGCTTTCACCGAAAGCCACTTGCAATGATTACTCTTTATCATTCCTTCTGAATTTATTAAATGATTGATTATTTCTTCTTTCACCTCGCTTGTCAAACTTGTTACCCTTGTCGCGTCTGAAATCCTTGTCTTCTCTGTCACGACGAGAGAACTCTCTCTTTCTTTCCTCGCCAAAGGAAGACTTGCCTTCGCCATCTCTGCGACCAAATTTGCGATTGTCACGAGCAAACTTGCCCTTACCAAAGTTGCGGTCGCCTCTCTGCTCGCGCTCCTCGGGTTGTTCACCCAAGCGTGTCTTAAAGTCGCGCTTTTGCTTGAAGCGCTTGTGGTCGGCCATCAGGCGGCGCTCCTGAGCGGTCTTGATATCGCCACCACCGGCACGCATGTCGCTGAACTTGCCATCAAAGATTTGGTACTTGCGCAATTCGCACTCTAGCGAACCATTATACAATGGTGTACGCAATGAGGGTTTAAGACCAATTGCCTCGAAGCACTCTTCTCTGTAGCTCAATACCCATGCATCGCCACCCACGAACTGATGTTTGAATCTCTCGCCAATCATCTTGTAAAGGCCCAGCAAGTCGGGAGCCGAAATACGCTCGCCATAGGGAGGATTGGTAATGATGATACTCTTCTCCTTTGGTTGGGTAAAGTCTTTGAAGTCCTGTAGTGTGATGGTAACTTCCTTGCTCAAACCGGCTGCTTTTACATTGCGTGAAGCTATTTCCACGGCCTGGCGATTGTTGTCATAACCATAAATATGATGCTCAAAGTCGCGCTCTCTGCTATCATCTTCGTAAATGCTCTCAAAGAGGTCGGCATCAAAGTCGGGCCACTTCTCAAAGGCATATTCCTTTCTGAACACGCCGGGTGCTATACCCTTGGCAATCAAGGCAGCTTCGATGGCAAAGGTACCACTACCGCACATGGGGTCGATAAGGTCGCACTCGCCTCTCCATCCTGTCTGAAGAATGATGCCTGCTGCCAGTACCTCGTTCAGGGGAGCTTCTACTGCTTCCTGACGATAGCCACGACGGTGCAAACTCTCACCTGTACTATCCAATGCCAAGGTGCAATCATACTCTGCCACGTGGATGTGCAATTGGATGTCGGGGTTGACAATACGGATGTTGGGACGATCGCCTGTCTTCTCTCTGAATTGGTCAACGATAGCATCCTTCACCTTGTAGGCAACAAACTTGGAGTGCTTGAATTCGTTGCTGAATACCACGCTATCCACGGCAAATGTAGTGTCGTTAGACAGGTATTGTGTCCAGTCAATCTTCTTCACGGCATCGTATACCTCGTCTGCGGTCTTTGCCTTGAAGTGGCTGATGGGCTTGAGAATGCGTATAGCCGTGCGCAATTGGAAGTTGGCTCTATACATCATCTCCTTATCACCAGTAAAAGACACCATGCGGCGTCCTATCTGGATGTTATTGGCACCAAGGTCTATCAGTTCTGATGCCAATACGGTTTCCAAACCTTGAAAGGTTTTGGCAATTAGTTCGAATTCCATTTATTTTGTGTTTAATTTTAATTTCTAACCTCTAAAATCTATTTCCTGACGTTCGATATTAGTTTTCCTGCGTCTAAATTGTATTTTCTATCTCTCGGTTTTGTGTTTCGGAGGCCCAAATCGCATTTCCGAACGTTCTTTTCTTCAATTCTGACCTCGGAAAACCATTTTCTAACTCTTGGTTTTGTCGTTCTGCATCAATTTCTCTCCTGGCTCAGTTCCCTTTGTCACCCACAGGTTACCTCCGATTATCGAGCCTCGTCCAATGGTAATACGTCCAAGAACGGTGGAGTTGCTATATATTATCACGTCGTCTTCAATGATTGGGTGGCGAGGTATTCCCTTGATGGGATTGCCTTTTTCATCCAGGGGAAAACTTTTGGCTCCCAGAGTTACGCCTTGATATAGTTTCACGTTATTACCTATGATGCATGTGGCTCCAATCACTACACCCGTGCCGTGGTCGATAGTGAAGTGATGTCCTATCGAGGCTGCAGGATGTATGTCAATACCCGTTTCCGAGTGGGCTTTCTCCGTAATGATACGAGGGATTAGACTAATGCCCAGCGAGAGCATCTTGTGTGCCACGCGATAGTTGATCATGGCTTTGATTACGGGATAACAACAGATTATCTCGTCATAAGACTCTGCCGCGGGGTCTCCATTATATGCTGCTTCCACATCCATCTCCAATTGCTCCTTCAACTCGGGCAGGTAATCTATCATGCTCGATGCCGCCTTCTTGTCTATGATGCGGCACAATTGTGCATAGAGTAGCTCTTCCGTCATTCCCTCGCCATAAAACTTGGGGAACAGGATGGAGCGAAAGCTATTTATTACTTCTTCAACTTTATTAACCATATATGGTGTGTCTGTGTGTATGTATGCGTATATGTCGCGCGCGTACGCAAATTACTTACAAATAAAGCCCGCCGTTTCCGACAGGCCTTTTTGTTTTGCGCTTCAGGATGGGCTTGAACCAACGACCCCATGATTAACAGTCATGTGCTCTAACCAACTGAGCTACTGAAGCAATCCGCAACTGATTCCAGCGCTACTTGTTTGTTTTGCGCTTCAGGATGGGCTTGAACCAACGACCCCATGATTAACAGTCATGTGCTCTAACCAACTGAGCTACTGAAGCAGAAAAATTTTAGCGTTTTTCTCAATTGCGGTGCAAAGGTATGCGTTTTTTCGGAAATAAACAATATCTTTGCAAAAAAAATTAAAGAAAAAGTATGAAAATTATTGGAATTGGCAATGCAATGGTGGATATTCTCTATCATTTGGACGATGAACACCTACTTAGCGAGATACATCTGAAGAAGGATGCGATGACACTGATTAACGAGAGTTGGGAACGCGAAATTGAGTCAATGACGCAAAATGTGGAAAAGCGCATGACCACTGGCGGTAGCATAGGAAACACAATGAAGGCTCTGGCTCGACTGGAGAGAGAACCCGGCTTTATTGGCCGCATCGGTAAGGACGAGTTGGGCAATTTCTTTGCCGACACTCTTGCTCATACTGGTGTAAAAGCTCAATTGATTCGTGGCAACGAGATGACCGGTGTGGCTCATACCTTTGTTACCCCTGGCGGTAATCGCACCTTTGGCACCATGCTCGGAGCTGCATATTACCTCAGCGCCGAGGATATCAGCACCGAGATGTTCAAGGGTTACGATCTCTTGCACATCGAAGGCTACCTGGTGCAAGACCAGAATCTTATAGAGGCTATCTGTCAAAAAGCCAAAGAGGCTGGCCTCATCCTTAGCCTTGACCTCTCCAGCTTTAATGTGGTGAGCAAGAATCGCACCTATTTCCATCACTTGATATCAGATTATATAGATATAGTATTTGCCAACGAGGGCGAAGCTCGTGCCTTTACCGGTAGCTTTGACTCTCAGGAGCAGGTGCGCCACATAGCTCATCTGTGCGACCTTGCCGTTGTCAAATTGGGCGAAAACGGCTCTGTAGCCATGATGGAGGGCGGTCGCATCTATCAGTGCAACGCTTTGCCCGTGAGCGAGGTGGTTGATACTACTGCTGCTGGCGATTACTTTGCTGCTGGTTTCCTTCATGCTCTCACCAGTGGCCATAGATTGAAAAAGTGCTTGCAGGTAGGTACTATCCTTGCCACAGAGGCAGTACAGGTAGTTGGTGCCGAGCTTCCTCCTTCTGCTTGGAACAGAATCAAGTCGACCATACATTGTCGTAAAATTTGATGCCACATCCAGGTATCCTATTGCATAATCTTATTCTCCTTGCACCCCAATGCCTTAGGACTCCTTCCTAGGGGGCATTGGCGCATCGAGTAAAGCTATCATAATATATGAATACAATACGCACTATTGTGTCAACTGCCCTTTGCGCATTACTCCTTGCATTCAGCAGTTCTGCGCAAGCTCAATCCTCAGAAAACAGGAACTCTGCATTTTCTCGCAATCTGCTTATCTTCAACGAGATTTACAAAATGTTGGATCTGTATTACGTTGATACTCTATCGGCAGATACAGCTATACGTTGGGCAATCGATGGCATGCTTTCCAATGTTGACCCCTATACCGAATACTATCCCGCTGATGATGACAAACTAAAGCAAATGGCCACAGGCAAGTATGCCGGTATTGGCAGTATCATCAGATATCACAAGGGGCACGACCGTGTGATTATCGATGAACCATACGAAAATACTCCTAGCCAAGACGTTGGCCTTAGAGCCGGCGATGTCATTATTTCTGTAGACAACAAGGACATCAAGGGCATGATGCCTACTCAGGTAACCAATATGCTTCGTGGCGAAGCTGGCACCACCTTTGAGTTGCGTTTCATCCGTCCCGGAGAGACAAAGGAGCGTAGTGTGCGCATCACACGTCGCACCATACAGGTACCTTCCATACCTTATTATGGAATGGCCGATGAAGGTATCGGATATATCAATCTGAGCAGCTTTACCAGCGGTTGTGCTCGCGAGGTGCGCCATGCCTTGATACAATTGAGAGAGCAGGGAGCCAAAAGCCTCGTCCTCGACCTTAGAGACAACGGCGGAGGCTCTGTCAATGAAGCAATCGATATCGTCAACCTCTTCATTGACAAGGGTATCAAGGTGGTGTACACCAAGGGCAAGCAGGCTTCCACCAACAACGAATACTATACCACCTCCGACCCTCTTGCACCCGACATGCCCCTAGTGGTATTGGTCAATGGCATGTCTGCATCTGCATCCGAGATAGTGAGCGGTGCACTTCAGGACATGGACAGAGCTGTCATCGTTGGCACAAAGACGTATGGCAAGGGTTTGGTGCAAGCTATTCGTGATGTCACTTATCGTGGCGAACTCAAGATAACTACTGGCAGATACTATATCCCCTCTGGACGTTGTATTCAGGCCTATCAGTATA
Source organism: Bacteroidaceae bacterium (assembly GCA_017381015.1). Classification (GTDB taxonomy): domain Bacteria; phylum Bacteroidota; class Bacteroidia; order Bacteroidales; family Bacteroidaceae; genus Physcousia. The sequence continues at coordinate 1,352 of JAFOCV010000053.1, read as the reverse complement.
ATCATGATGGTAGTACCAAAACTATACCTGATTCTCTGCGCAATGTCTTCTATACGAAGGCTGGACGTGTAGTACGAGATGGTGGTGGCATCCAACCTGATAGTATTGTAAAGACGGACACCCTACCCACCATGGTATACGACCTAGTACAAAGTGACCAGTTCTTTGATTGGGCAACAACCTTTGTCAATAATCATTCCAGCATTGCTGAGCCAACCGTCTTTCAGGTAACGGATAGCATCTATGCCGATTTCATAGAATACATGGTAAACGAGGAAGTAACTTACAATCGTCGTACAGACGAATTGATGAAAGTTCTCCGTGATGTGGCTGAGATGGAAGGATACCTCAAGGATGCCGAGGAAGAATTAAAAGCTCTCGAAGCCAAACTGGCACGAGACACCCGTAAAGACCTCGAACGCATGCGCAAGCACATTGTACCTTACATCGAAGCAGAGCTCATCACCAGATACTATCACCTCAGAGGAGTATTGCGCCACAATGTTCCCACCGACAAAGGCTACATCATTGCTGCCGGCATACTGAACAATCCTACTCTATACAACAACATACTAAGCAACAAAGCACAATGAGACACAATATCCGCAAATCCAATCAATCCTTCATGTGGAGCATCATGGCCATGGCCATCATCGTCATCCTCATAGCAGGCCTCTTCCTATATTGGTGTATGCCAGCAAAATAATCGTTTGTTTCGAATCCGCCAAACGCTTTTACAACACCTATATATATAGTGATTCTTGGACATATTTATAACTTAACAATTGCATCTCGCAAGGGTGCCTATGGGCTTAGAGAAACTGGTATTTAGTGGTTAATCGAGTTACATCGTGTTGTTAATAAACCTTAGAACATGCTGATTGATTTAAACAACTCGAACTTAGACGCGATAAAACACGTTTTCTGTACTCTATTTGGAACTGTGTCGTAGTTTCACACAACACAGAACACGAACTTAAACACGTTCAGCTAGCACTAACAGCTCCACTCTAACCGCTAACCATTCATCAACATCGCGTATAAATTCCGTCGGACATCGTGCGAAGCTGCGAGTGGCCATCGTGTGAAGATTGTGCTCGTAGCTTTGAAAACAGTGAAATCAGCGCCATCGCGTTGTTAAAATAATTCTCTTGAACATGAACAACGCGAACTTATACACGAATATACTCGATTTATTTCCTGTCCTCTAATTGGGACTGTGTCGTAGTTTCACACAACACAGAACGGAACCTAGACACGTTCAGTTACAATTACTAACTACCAATTACTAGTTCCTCGGCCACATCGTGTTTAAATTCCGTCGGCCATCGTGCAAAGCTGCGAGTGGCCAT
>JAFOCV010000052.1 GCA_017381015.1 Bacteroidaceae bacterium | reverse complement strand
CCCATGTATGTTTCTCCTACCAAAGCGTGTAATTGAAACATCTCTACCTTCCAACTGTTCTTACTGGAATACATTTGGAATTGTCCTTGTAATTTATTTTTCTCCCTTACTACATAACTATGAGCAATCCCCTGACCTATCTCAAGCATCAATGTTTCCTTTACTCGCCATTCATTAGGATTGTTATCGCTAGCAGGCGAGCAAAGCTGATTCAATTCATAACTTACTAACAAATCTATTGGCTCCACGTCTGTCATTCCTGGTGTCTGGGCATAGGTAAAAATACTTACTATGCTACAAATAAAAACTGATATCAATTGTTTTAGGTTTTTCATCGTTCTTCTGATTAATGTTTAGATTACTATTTGTTTATTATTAACTCACTAATGCCCAGTTAATTATTTCATCTGAACAAATGAATGAAAAACTAACTAGGCTGTCTTTTACTAACCGATTGTCTTCGATTGTATTATCAGCACCTTTATAGTGACAAGTAAGATTAATGACATGATACTCAATTTCAATAGATGCATAAATTGATAAAAAACTAATGATTCCTAAAAGGATACTAAATGATAACTTTTTTATGACTAGATGTCTTAAATTATACTTATACTTTTTTACGGAGTCTTTTCTGGTTGGTTAAGAGCGTTTTTGTTATCAGCCGAGTCGGAACATGATGGGCAAGACGAAGCTTACTGTGCAGGGCTTTTTCTTGTCCTTGTCTTGATAGCCGGGTTCCCAATCGGGCATTTCGCGCACCACTCTTTCTGCCTCTTTAATCATGGCCATCGCAGCAACTTTGTAGGCATTTAACTCTGCCTTGGAGAGTTGCTTGCCTCGAGCTTCCATTGCCTCAGCATGTTTTTGAACCAATATATCTTCCAAGGATTCACCATCTTTTGGTCTACTGCTGCCAATGGAAATTGCTCTGACATTAAATATCTTGCCAGTTTCGGAGACGTAGAATTTTACAATTACTCTGCCTTGGATGCCGGCAGATACGGCAATCTGGGGATACTTTGTGTTCTTCTGGAGCCATTTCATCAAAGCTGTATCTCCTCCCTTGAACATTGGGTTCCATGCTGGTACCTCTACGACGTTAACCTTCAGTGTATCTAATTTGGTTTTGGTTTCAATCGCAATAATAGTCTTGTCGGGAGAATATCCGAGCTGCTTTGTCGCCTCGTCGTCCTTGATGATAGTAACGGATGTGATGTCATCGGAAACTAAATTGTTTGTCTCTGTTATAGGAACTTCTTTTCCGTTCAAGAGATACACGACATTCTCATCGCCACGCTTAAGAATGGCAGAAATATCCTTGCCTTCTTGTGTGGGTGATGAAATTTTAATAACTTTGTCCTCGTCTTTGGCATTGTTGCCCAATGTGGACGTTGATTCACTGGTGGCAAAGGCACTGAGTGCCGCTGTTGCCATGGGGAGGATGTAGAGCACCTTGGCTCGCATCCACCAACTGGATTTTGATTTCTGCATCATAGTGATACGTTTTAAAATTAAACTGTGATTCAGGCTGTTGGCAAAAGTGTAGGAGCTGGCGCCAACAGCTTTATTTATGAGTAATAGTTGATATGCTTTGGCAGAGACGCCGTGTGCAAGGACGCTCTCGTCGGCCTCGTATTCGTGCACGTCGCGAAGGCTGCTTCCCATGATATAAACCAGAGGGTTCCACCATTGTATTACCTCCAGGAAGGATAGGAAGATGATATCCCAGGAGTGGCGTGCTCTGATATGAGCCTTTTCGTGAAGAAGTATTTCGCGAGCGTTCTCCTGAAAATCCTTTTGGCTGATTACTATGTTGTTCATCCAGCTATATGGGGCTATGTCTGTGGCGTGACAATAGATGTGGATACCATTCTCTTCCTGGTGCCAAAGGGAACCACGCCTCACGGCGCGTTTCATTCCCATTATCTGCCACATGCGCCATAGTAGTATGAATGATGCCATGATGCAGAAGATGATGGCCAGGATGCTAAACCATGAAGTGCTTCCTTCTGTTTCTGATGCGGAGATGCTGACTTCCGGTAGAGTGATGGCATGTTCTGTTAATGGAATACCGATGTCAATCATCTGAGAACGAGCAGCTTGCACTACGGGTTGGTCTTCTATGGAGAGGAAGTGTAGATTCAACAATGGGAGCGTCAGGGAGAGAAATATTATAGTGAGCAAGACGCAACGGTTGAGTTGGAAGAAACTTTCCTTCCTCAGCATCAGCATGTATGGTATGAATAGCAATGAGAGTACCAATGTCGACTTTAGAGAATATAATAATAAGGTCTCCGTCATGATGTTAAGTGGTTTTGGTTTGGTTGTTGATGGATGTGAAAATTAGGATTCCTTTTCGTTGCCGTTTTCTACGGCTTTGAGTAGTTTTTGAATTTCCTCTGTAGAGAGTTTTTCTTCCTGGATGAAATAACTGAACATGGATTTTAGGCTATTGCCAAAGAGGCTTTTCTTCATCTCAAGCATAGTCTTTCTGGTGTATTCAGCACGCGATACGAGAGGGACGAATTTGTGAGTTTTGCCCTCGCCCTTGGTTTTGAAATAATCCAGATAGCCCTTGTCGTGCAGGATTTTCAGATAGGTGGCCACCGTGGTGTATGCGGGTTTGGGATCTTCGTGATTGTTGACTACGTCCCAGGCGCAAGCCGGTGTATCCAGGTCCCAAAGGATGTTCATTATTTCAAATTCTACCTTCGTGAGAGTGTTATCTTTGCGTTTCATAATTGTTGTTGCTGGGTATGTTTTACTTAGGTTTTGCACCACAAAGTTCAGAAAGGTTTTTGAATATCGCAATAGTTAGATATCAAAAAGTTTAGATAAACAGCAAAAATTCCTGTTTATTTTTAGATATTCAGAGGGGTGGGAGAGATACTGGAGCTGGAAGTGAGAAGAAAGTGTTGTTTTCAGTCTTTCTTAAGCGTAATATCAACCTCTGGATTTCGGAAATGCAATTTTGAGTAAGGAAATGCATTTCCGAGCGTTAGGGATTGCTTTTCTGACCTTGGGAAGGTATTTCTGAAAGCTGGGAAATGCGATTTGTCTTACTTGATGCACATTATTATATATTTATAGGGGTAACTGTTGTGCGATGTCTCTTGTCTCAAAAGATGACCGAAGAAGACGTGTTTGTATGCCTGCAATTAGTGTATGAAAAACGATTATAGGCATTGTTTCTGATAGGGTAAAAATCTATGTAGAGAGAAAAATATCGGTACCTAACGCAATTATTTTAGTGCAAAAGCAGAGTTTTTTGGAAAAAATGTCATAACTTTGCAACCCGAATGGGCATACTGTGTCCGCATTAGTCGTATATACATAATTAATATATAAATAAAAAATTAAACAAAATGCCTACAATTCAACAATTGGTAAGAAAAGGCCGTGCAGTAATGGTAGACAAGAGCAAGAGCCCCGCGTTGGACAGCTGTCCTCAGCGTCGTGGTGTTTGTGTTCGCGTTTACACTACTACACCTAAGAAGCCTAACTCAGCTATGCGTAAGGTAGCTCGTGTGCGTTTGACAAATTCTAAGGAGGTTAACTGCTACATTCCTGGTGAGGGTCACAACTTGCAGGAACACAGTATCGTACTCGTTCGTGGTGGTCGTGTAAAGGACCTTCCCGGTGTACGTTACCACGTGGTTCGCGGTACTTTGGATACAGCTGGTGTTGCTAACCGCACACAGCGTCGTTCTAAGTACGGTGCTAAGCGCCCCAAGGCTAAGAAGTAATCCTTGATTGCTAAGCAAGAGTAAGAAATTATTAAGAAAAATCGTTTTGGTGTTGCAGACAGTGTCCTGAGTAAACCTTGCAGCGGCAAGAGTTGAAGAAGAAGTACAAGATGCAAACCTGAACACAAAACAACTGAAAGAAAATGCGTAAAGCTAAACCAAAAAAGAGAGTTATCCTTCCAGATCCCAAGTTCGGTGACGTGAAGGTATCAAAGTTCGTTAATCACTTGATGTATGATGGTAAGAAGAATATCTCTTACGATATCTTCTACAATGCACTAGAAATCGTTGCTACCAAGATGCAGAGCGAGGAAAAGCCCGCATTGCAGATTTGGAAGGAAGCTTTGGACAAGATTACTCCTCAGGTAGAGGTAAAGAGCCGTCGTATCGGTGGTGCTACTTTCCAGGTTCCTACAGAAATTCGTCCCGACCGCAAGGAGAGCATCTGCATGAAGAATATGATTCTTTATGCTCGCAAGCGTGGCGGTAAGACAATGGCTGACAAGCTAGCAGCTGAGATTCAGGATGCTTATAACGAGCAGGGTGGTGCTTTCAAGCGTAAGGAGGATATGCACCGTATGGCTGAGGCTAACCGTGCGTTCGCTCACTTCCGTTTCTAATATTTTTCCATCGCTAATACAAATTACGAAACAATGGCAAAGCAAGATCTTCGTTACACTCGTAACTTCGGTATCATGGCTCACATCGATGCTGGTAAGACAACTACCAGTGAGCGTATCCTTTTCTACACAGGTAAGACTCACAAGATCGGTGAAACTCATGATGGTTCTGCTACAATGGACTGGATGGTTCAGGAGCAGGAGCGTGGTATTACTATTACCTCTGCTGCTACTACAGCTTACTGGACATGTAAGGGTGATAAGTACAAGTTCAATTTGATTGATACTCCGGGACACGTAGACTTTACCGCTGAGGTAGAGCGCTCTTTGCGTGTACTTGACGGTGCTGTTGCTACCTACTGTGCTGTAGGTGGTGTAGAGCCCCAGTCAGAAACCGTATGGCGTCAGGCTGATAAGTACAATGTACCCCGTATCGGTTATGTAAATAAGATTTGGCTCAAAATCCACAAGACCACTCCAATGGTAAAGTGTCAGTTCACCAAAATATATTTGGCCATCTACCTCGTAGAAATCCACACGAACGTGAGGGATGCCCTTTGACAGCGT
>JAFOCV010000051.1 GCA_017381015.1 Bacteroidaceae bacterium | reverse complement strand
TCACGCTACACACCACGTGGCAAGTTCATAGGCAACGACCCCTTCGACCGTTGGGTGAAGCCCTCGTGCATGCTTGTATGCGAGGATAACTACTCCAATGCCCACGGCACTCCCTGGCTCTACAAGGAGATGGGCATAGGCAAACTCATCGGTGCACCCGTACCTGGCACCATGACCGCCGTATGGTGGGAGAACATCGGCCAGTACACCTTCGGCATTCCGCAGGTGGGCACCAGGGACAACCGCGACAACTATCTGGAGAACCAGCAGCTCGATCCCGACATCGAGTGCTACGTGACACCCGAGAACATGCTCCGCGGCATAGACACCCAGATAGAGACAGCAGTGAAGGAGATGATGAAGTAAATATCACTAAAATAAGCGAGGCACACGGTCCTGGGATTGTGTGCCTCGCTTTGTGTATTGCTGGTTAACCTATTTATTATACAGGAATACCATTGTAGTTGGGATTCACAATTATCTCGTCATACTTTGATGTTGCTACTATCCTTTCAATCTCTACATTGACCAGGATAGTGTCTGGAGCGATATATTTCTTTTTCATAATTGTATCTGTTTAGGGTTTAGGGTTGAGAGTTGAGAGTTGAGAGTTGACTGCTTTAGTTTGTTGAACCAAAGGCGAATATGGTTTAAAGCAACGCAAAACGGTCAACTCCCAACGTTAAAATATTATTTTACCACCTTTTTGCCGTTTACCACGAAGATGCCCTTCTGAGCCTTCTGCACTCGACGACCAGTGAGGTCATAGTAGTTTTCCGTTTTCACCTTTGCGTTTTCCGTTTCAAAGATGCCTGTCTCCTCGCCCAATACCGAAATGGATATGCGTGACATGGCCTCTTGGTCAATTTCCACAGGCGAATCTCCGCTATTGGTTATGGTAAGGTACAGACGATAGGGCTTTAGTGTGTAGTCAGGATCCATCTGTCCCCATGAACCGTTTGATGTGATAACCAGGCTGCCATCCAGTTCCTCTGCCGTCATTTCGTTATAGGTGCCGGTAATATCAAACCTGGTATAGACAGAAGAGCAGGACAGAGTGGTAGATTCTGAAGGATACAGGACGGTGCCCTCCTGCTCAATTGTCATTTCCATGTCGGCTTCGCTCTTCGCCTTGATAAGATAGGGATAATTTGACTTAAGGGTGCCGTTTGCAATCTTTATAACCTCCATGGTCAGATCGTCAATCGTGCCGTCGTCGTTTCTGTCGTAGGAGTGCATGCCATTGATGTATGCAACATCGTACTTGTCTGATATTGAAGCAACAGGAATCTTGAATGGAACATACAGGGGGTTCCACAACATGTTGGGGAGTGTTCTGTTGTAGGTGAGTTTGTCCACTTCCTGCGCTACATCATGCGAGAAGTCTTCTCCATCTGTAAGTACCACATTAGATACATCATCAATAAACTGGAGGTTCTTGATTTCATTGTAGATGTAGTTGGCTCGTCTTTCTATCCATCCTTTGCTTCTCTCTGCCAACATATCGTAATCGGAATAGTCTGTTTCCCAAATGTATGCATAGTTATTATGTTCGAAACTAAGTTTTGCAAAAGCTGTATAGTCGTCGATGTACTCCAGCAATTCCTGCAAGCGACCCTCCTCCATAAAGTCTCTCCACTCCTTGTAGTAAGCAACTTTTCCTGCATTGCTGTTTCGCAAAGCGTCATAAAAATTATAACCTGCTTTATTCTGATAGTATACTCCGCTAAAGAGATCTTCATCAGCACCATGGATAAAGTAGGTCTTTGTCTCCTCATAACCGAATGCCCAATCAAAGTCCCATACTGGTCCAAATTTCCACTTCTCGCCATCTGCAGGATTCTCGTTGAAGATATAGCAGCTCTTGGGATGATGTGTCTCTGCATTACGCACAAGATCATTCACAAGCCAGAACTTGGCCCAGCTCTCCATATCAATATACTTGGTGATGTCACCACCACTTTGAAGAGTAAATGTCATTTCGTTGAACGACTTCATAATGCCATCGAAAGTGACCACACGTTCGTCTTCCTCCTCAGAGAAATCTGGGTCTTTCACATTAACCGGCAGATAATAATTGTTATCTCTGAATTTGTATGTTTCGTCATAGTAATCGTCCAGCTCCAAGAGACAACCTGTAGACTCATCTATTGCCACGCTATTGTCGGCGATGCCTATCTTCTCGGTGAAGCAATAAGAACCGCGATAGTGTCCGTTGATATACACATCAACAGGTATCATGTGGCAAAGAGCCTCGGCATCGACCATGGCGGCCACCTTCTGTGCAATGGAGTTTGAGGTCATAGAACCGCTCTGCTTATTGGCAATGAACACCCACTGACGGTCCTCGGTCAGGTTGAAGGGAGACTGCTTCTGCTTCTTGGGGAATTTGATGCGGAAGGGGTTCTTGCTCATATAGTCCTGCGACCAACTGCTGTTACCACGACCACGCACCTCGCAACCCTCAACCTTGGCAATGTCGGGCCAAACACCTGCACCATCCAGTTGGAAGGTACAACCAGTAATCCATTCCTCCTTGGTCCAGACATTGTTACCATCCTCGTCAAAGGTATACATACCAATCCACTGATCGTAATCCCATCTTGTAGTATCCTCACCGAAAGTGATATACACAGTAGGAATCTTATACTGACCTGTAGCATAGTCGGTGAGATATTTCACATTTACCTCGCACTCACGACCAAAGGGCACAAAGCCCATTTCCTTTGGCATTTGTGTGTCATTCTTCTTGCGAGTATAAAAGGCTAGATCAGACAAAACCAAATAGTTCTTATACGGAGCATTTGTCAGTTCCAAACGAACAGCAGAATACTCTTTCTCCAATGTATAGACTTCCGACTTGTAAGGGGTATAGATCTGCGTAGGGAGATTATTATTCAATGTTGCTATGGTTTCCCATTCCTCGCTGTTCTTTACCTTTGCTGAAATATGCCACCCATATGGTACTCGCTCTGCATAATCAGGTGTAGTATACTCAAAACAGAAATTATCTACATTCTCCGGCAATTCAATCTGAATATATGGCCATTCTGTTACACCATCTCCCCAATATCCATTATTTACCCAATTGAGTTGTGTATAGGGACCATCTCCCCATGTAGAGTGGAATATAGTGGCGGGATTTTCATCCCACAGATTATTAAGCACCTTGCCATCAAAACCATTACTTGGTGCATTGGTGAAAGCTGTAGAGGGGTCTATTTTTGTATAAATCCACTCGTCTTGAGAGACATTTTCTTTAATCTCGCTATACATCAAATGATTATCTGGTGCTAGAGTAAAGACAAAGGGTTCGGTGAATCTGTGACTGGTAACACCACTTTCCTGTTTTTCAGCACCTAACCACATAGAAAAGCCTTCACTCAACTCAAAACTAGGACGCAAGCGCTTGCCTATAACAGGCACATTGGCATTAACCACAATTCTATCTCCTTCCTCTGTAATGATGGCATCGATATCAGAATAGACCTGGTCGTTGTCTTCATTGGTGAAACCATACGATGTCAATGTTGGGTTGATGGTGCTGTTAAACTCCTCACTCACCGTCACCTCGTTCACATTGTAGGTAAAGGTTGCATCACCTTCCAAGGTAAGAGTAACCACTCCACTTTCTTCGGTTTCGTTGAGAATGTACTTCTTGGGGAAAGCATACACTCGTCCATCGCTATAGCTGATGTAACGAATAGCATCTTGTGCTAACAAACTTAATGCTGAAAAGACAAGCATTAAGAAAAAAGAACTGATTCTTTTCATATACAAAGATTTATTTCAAATATTTTCGGTTTGCTTGATTTGTCAGAGTCTTCGGTTTCTTGACTTGACTGGTTTATTTTATGGTCAGTTTCCCGCTAAAACAAACCATTCGAGTACACAAATTAACAAAATAAAACGCACATTAACAGGCTGCAATCAAAATATTTTTGCCTCTATACCCAGTTTTAACATAAAAACGGTATTACTGTTTTGCAGAAACCTGGTGTAATAATGATAGTCGCGTTAATATTTTCTTTTGATAAATCAACTCCAACAAATATTTTTTCATACCTTTGCGAAAATGAACATCACCTTAAATACCATAAAAGACCCCATGGGTACGGCAATAGCCGAGTATTATGCCAAGGGCAAGGCAGCAAGGCTGAGAGTGTTTTCCAGTCAGTTCTACGAGGATGAGATACCCGTGGATACGCTATTCCGTGACTTTGATGAGATGCCGCCACAAGAGCAGGAGGCCCTGCGCCTGTGCCGTGGCCGTGTGCTTGATGTGGGGGCAGGTTCGGGATGCCATTCTCTGGAACTCCAGGGCAGAGGCATGGAGGTGGTGGCAATAGACATATCCCAGCTCTCAGTGGACGTGATGAAGCAGCGTGGCATAGATGCCAGGGTGGTGAATTTCTTCGACAAGACCTTCGACGAGAAGTTCGACACCATCCTCATGGCCATGAACGGCATAGGCATAGTGGGAAGGATAGAGCGCCTGCCCGAGTTTTTCATGCGCCTGAAGCAGATTCTTGCCCCTGGCGGACAGGTGCTGCTCGACTCGTCCGACATACGATATGTCTTCGAGAACGAGGACGGTTCCTTCGACATCAACCTTGCCGGTGCCTACTATGGCGAGATTGACTACCGCATGCAATACCGTGGCGTAAAGGGAGAACCCTTCGACTGGCTCTACATCGACTTCGAAACCCTTTCCATGTATGCCGAGCAATA
>JAFOCV010000050.1 GCA_017381015.1 Bacteroidaceae bacterium | reverse complement strand
TGTGTACTTTTGCCCATAGTTATTTGGATTTGGTGTGGTAACCGCTAAATAACGAAAAAGGGCTGAATCCTGCAAATGGAAACAGCCCTAATTTTTATTCTAGCAAAAAAACTTTTATCGGACACCAATAATTTTTTAACTTCTTTACCATCTGTTCCAATGCTTTTCCGATATACTTTGGGTCGGTATAGTCGGGATGCATGTATCCATCCTGCAATTTGTCGTTGACCTGGTAGAAGGCTATGTACCTTACCGACTTGGGCAATGGGGGGAACACTATGGTAACACAAGCACTCTGGTTTTTCATGCCAGACAGGTAGAAATAGTGCCATGCCTTGGCAGGAATGCTGCGACGGGCCTTGTAGTGAGTTCCTGTCTCGGTGTCTACCAGATAACTGTCGGGACCGCCAAAGCGCACCAGTTGGAAGTCAGAACCGCAACTAAACTTGTATGTGACCAAGGTTTCCGTTTCCGTGCGCTGGATTGTTGGGGTGGTGGCATTGGTGTGGTCCGACATTCTCTCTGAATGTTCCTTAATGTCATCATAATACAATATCGGCCATCCGTCGGAGGCGTGAGTGGGCAGAGGGTTGGCCTTGATTCTCTCTTCGGTGAGGAACTTCTTGAAGGGATCTTCGTCATTAGGGTTAAAATCTACATGCTTGCATGGAATGCTCTTCAGCACATGGCGCATGGAGTAGGGTTCGTATTTGTAGTACTTCTGTATCACCTTCTTCCAGATCTCCTCGTGGCTATCCCTGCCCTTTGCGTAACTTATCTTAAGCGTGTCTCCGGCTGAGGCGATGACTGTAATTGTGTCAATGAGGTAAACTGTAACACTTGCCACCATCTTACCTTCCTCCAACTCCTTGCCGCTCTGGAGCGCAGCCTTGTGGGCATCTTGTCCTGCTATGGTTATTGCTGAGTAACAGGTATCTACACCCAGAGGTTCATCGTAACAGGTGTCAACATACAGAACCTCATCCTCCAAATGCACCACAACAACATTCTTGTCGGGCATGGCAGATATGGCCATAGCACCTGTTATGGTCAGGATCCACAGAATGGCCGCCAATTTTCCAACTCTGCCAAGAGTGATGCCTTTGCGCTTCATCTCCTTGATGCGTCGGCGAATGAATGACCGGTTGAAACCATTGGCCACGATGATGCATTCCTCCGAAGCTTCCTGTACCAATAGGCACTGATATGTATGCGAGTCGATGCCTTGTGAGAGAACGCAACGGTCGGCTTCAAACTCGTGTATATCTCGGAGTGTCTTGCGTACTAACCACAGAATGGGGTTGAACCATAGCATGCGGACCAAGATCTCTATGCACCACACATCTATATAGTGGCGGTTGTGGATATGTGCCTCTTCGTGACGGATGAAAACATCCTCAGCCTCCTGTGTCCTTCCTTCGGGCAGGAAGATGGTCTTGCCCAATGAAAATGGTGTGTCGACCCATGAGGCGCGCACTATGCTGAGGTCGTTTTCTCGTGTTATGTTTTTAAAATTGCGCAGGCGGAAATACAAGCGTAGCAATGGTACCAGAACCATTAGCAACAGAATGGCCGAGATGCATGGAATGGCTATGCTGATGAGGCTTGTAATATCCTTAGAACTTAGTGTAACGCCTGATTGCTCGGTGGATGACACCTTGTTGGGAGCCTGTGATTGCGTGTAGTTAGAGATGTCGGAATGCACCTGAATGGGAGAGTTCATCGTTTCGGTAGAAGCTGGTGTCTCGTCGTGAACAATAACGTTGGTTTCAGGGGCTATTCTTTTATAGGCATGTAGTTCCTTATGTGTCATTGTCAACACCATGGGTTCGGGTGTCAGTTGTGGTATTACCATCAATGTGGCAATGTGCATCAGACATACCACGGGGATGGCCAACAGATATAGGCGCTGGAAACGGAACGATTGCTTGCCGTTCATCACCACATGATAGAAAGCCATCAATAGAGCCGACACCAGCACCAGAGCGCCATAGACTTTGAGCAGAGGCATTAAATCCAGTAGTATAGTCATGTCGTAAGAGTGTGATTGTGGTTAATGTTGGTTATTCCTCTCCGTTTATCTCGTCCAGCAGTTGCTGCACCTCCTCCTTGCTCAACCTCTCTTTCTTTACAAAGTAGGAGAAGAAACTGCGCACCGAGCCTTTGAACACCGTATCGCGGGTCTCGTTCAAGAAACCGTCGATGTACTCCTCGCGCGAGAGCAACGGACGGAATACATGCGCCTTGCCTTGACGTTCGGGTTGTACCACCTCCTTGCGTGTCAGCACCTGCATCACCGTGAGCACGGTGGTATAGGCAGGTTTGGGCTCGCTCATCTCGCCGATTATCTCACTCACGGTGGCTTGCCCCTTGTCCCACAAAATGTTCATGACATTCAGTTCGGCCTTGGTAAGATTCTTCTTGCTGTTTTCCATAATTTTATTGGTGAATGTGTTACGTTTGGTAATAATATCTTGCCTGTTTCAATCTTTTCTACTGCAAAGATAGTACATATAGGACTAATCAACCAAACCTTTTATACTACAATCATAGTACATTGCCTCAAATTTAACATTCTGTACCCCCTCTCTACGAACATATACATTATTAATATTATTGGTGTCCGATTAAAGTTTAAACGTGTAAAAAAGTGAGTCTCAATCGCAGTATTTATGCGGTTGAGATTTTTATTTTCAATTTCCAAGCCCCCCTATTCAGAAAAGAGTTAATTGATGTGGC
>JAFOCV010000049.1 GCA_017381015.1 Bacteroidaceae bacterium | reverse complement strand
TTGGAGCTGGCTCGCAAATATGTAGAGCAGACAAAAAGCAACATCTTTTTGACGGGCAGAGCAGGAACTGGAAAAACAACCTTCCTGAAAAGCATTGTCCGTGATATAGCTTACTCTCAGAAGGTGAGATACCAGTCATAGATGGCATTCGTCAAGTACGAAATCAGATTACCTCCATCTCCAAGTTCTTTCCACAAGCTGAAGATTTGGCTGAAAGATTGGATAGTTGTCGCCTTGAATTGCAAGACATTGCCGACACACTGGAGCAAGAGGGAGAAACTATAGATTATGACCCAGAGCGCCTTGATCTGGTACAATCACGCCTCAACACCCTGTATTCACTAGAACAGAAACATCACGTTAGCTCCAGTGACCAACTAATCTCCATCATGGAAGGTTTGCAAGAAAAATTAGATATGATGGACAATAGCGAGGCATATCTACAAGAAATGGAGGCTGCTGAGCGTCAGGCAAAGACTGAGGTTGAGCGTATTGCATCAGAGCTAACAAAGATTAGAAGTAAAGCAGCTCAGAAAGTGGAAACTAACATCATTAAGAGCCTTAAGCAGCTAGGTATGCCTAACGTGCGCTTCCAAGTGACATTCTCATCAACTGAGGAACCGCTACCCTTGGGCATGGACAAAGTTGCATTCCTTTTCTCTGCCAACTTGGGTGCTCAAATGCAAAACATCGCTCAGGTGGCCAGTGGTGGTGAAATGGCTCGTGTCATGCTTTCGCTCAAGGCTATTCTCTCCGAAGCAATTTCTTTGCCAACTATCATCTTTGACGAGATAGACACTGGAGTTTCTGGACATATAGCCGAATCAATGGCTATGATAATGAAACAAATGGGATTACAAGGGCTACAGGTAATCAGCATCACCCACCTGCCTCAGATAGCTGCTATGGGACAACATCATTATAAAGTGTGGAAAGAAGATACTGCTACAGCAACTCTTAGCCACATCTCACCTCTGACGAAAGAAGAGCGCATCACCGAAATTGCAAATATGCTCTCGGGTAGCAACGTGACACCAGAGGCTATCAACAATGCTCGCGCACTTTTAGGATTATAAAAGGAATGATTGATTTTAAGAATCTCTCTCCACAACATCTATATCTCGTGGCGCTTAGCGGAGGTGCCGACTCCGTTGCTCTTGCTCTCATGATGCTGGATGAGGGCTTGAATGTGCATGCTCTGCATTGCAACTTCCACCTTCGTGGTGAAGAGTCTAATCGTGATGAGGCCTTCGTCACCCATTTCTGTCATAAACACAATATTCCTCTTGACGTTAAGCATTTCGACACCATTTCGCTTGCCAAAGAGCATGGTGTGAGTTTGGAAATGGAAGCTAGACAACTGAGATACGATTGGTTTCGCGAACGTGCACTTGACCTTGATGCCGAAGCTATATGTGTGGCACATCACATGGACGATCAGGCAGAAACTCTCCTCCTAAACCTAATCCGTGGTACCGGACTTCAAGGGCTTTCCGCTATGCATCCTGAGCGCACCATCCAGGGTTTGAAGATTCTACGTCCTCTTCTAAACATCAGCAAGCAAGAGATTCTTTCTTATCTAAATTCTCGTGGACAGGATTACGTTACCGATAGCACAAATCTCGAACGAGATGCCCTACGAAATAAGATTAGACTCGACCTCATGCCTATGCTGAAAGAGTTAAATCCTTCTATCGCCTCATGCCTTGCTCGCACCGCTGAGAATGTAAGAATGGAACTTGCAGAAAACTCTACAGAGAGTCATCTTCATCGTTGGTTATCTCCTCTCGGCTTTACCCGTCAGCAAATATTGGATATATACTCTCATACCCAAGACACAAACCTTTCGCAGTCAGGATTACTTTGGCACACAACCACCCATACTCTCTTACTTGACCGTGGGCAACTAATACTTCGTCTCAACGATAAAGATTCCAACGTTCTACCACGCTTGATTGTAGAATCATTCAACAAATTGCCTAAACGCGAGGATTTTTTCAACAAGCAACAAGCCTTTATTGATGCCAAAAGAATAAATGGAGAACTGCTTCTTAGACGCGCTCAAGTTGGTGATCGTTTTCGCCCCTATGGTATGAAGCAAGGAAGTAAGTTATTGAGTGACTTTCTTACTAATCGCAAGGTTAATCTTTTGGATAAACAATCCCAATTAGTAGTAATTGATTCTGCGACCGACCAAATCGTATGGGTTGTAGGTCAAGAGATTGACGACCGATACAGAGTTGACTCCAATACCATGGAAGTGGTTAGGTTGGCGGTATGTAGTGAGCGATAAGCGAAATCATGTTTTTTCTTTCTCGGAAATTATAGCAATTCCTTAAGTAAATCTAGATACACTCATTCGCCTATCGCTCTCTGCAATATATCAGCTCTATAATCTCAGTTCTATTCCTTGCAGATGTTCTCTATCTCCTGTAGTTCCTCGGAGGAGAAGGTGGTATTGGAGATTGCTTTAAGATTTTTTTCCAATTGGGCGGTGCTACTGACACCAACAATAACACTAGTAACCATGTCGTCTTTCAGTATCCATGCTAGAGCCATTTCAGCTAGTGTTTGTCCGCGTCGTTTTGCCACTTCATTAAGGGCACTAATACGGCGTAGCGTAGTCTCGGTAAGCGCTTCCTTTTTAAGGTGTCCTCCATGTGCAATACGCGAATCTTGAGGAATACCATTGAGATAACGGTCGGTGAGCAATCCCTGTGCTAATGGCGAAAAACCGATAAAGCCCGTACCATTATCTTTGGCTTGCTGGAGTATACCTTCGGTTTCTGGAGCTCGATCAAAGATATGATAACGACCTTGATAAATCAGACAAGGAACATTGCGCTCTGCCAAGTATTTGTAAGCAAATTGTGTTGCTTCGTAGGGCCAACGAGAGATGCCGATGTATAGAGCCTTACCCTGATGAACGATATCCACCAAAGCCTGAAGAGTTTCCTCGAGAGGAGTCTCTGGGTCATAGCGATGAATGTAGAAGAGATCGACATACTCTAGATTCATTCGCTTCAAACTTTGATTAAGGCTAGAGAATAGATACTTTCTGGAACCCCAATTGCCATAAGGACCTGGCCACATATCGTAACCAGCCTTGGTGGAGATGAAGAGTTCGTCACGATATGGCATAAAAGAGTGCTTCATCACATGACCAAAAGTCTGCTCGGCAGTACCATATGGAGGACCATAATTGTTGGCAAGGTCAAAATGTGTAATACCATGATCAAAGGCATAGTGAAGTATCTCAATGGAATTGGAGAGAGGGCTGGTTTGTCCGAAGTTTTGCCACATGCCCAATGATATCTCGGGCAATAGAATACCGCTCTTACCGCATCTGCGATACTTCATCGTTGAATCATAACGATTGGCGCTGGGTGAATAGATAGGTGGTACCATATTGATTTAAAGTTAATAAAATATGTATATTGTATGTATTTTACGGATGATTTTTCGCTTTCGGAAAATTTATCACTTGCCATTCAGGAGGTCAAGTACAATCTGTACCTTATCTTCGTGAGGGAGCGTAGCATCTATCCAATGAATGGGGATGCCTCGGCGCTCTTCCATGCCACGAAACCATGTCATCTGGCGTTTGGCAAACTGGTGAATGGCAATCTCCAGTTGTCGGTACATCTCGTCGTAAGACAATTGACCAAGGCAATAGAGGGTGACAAACTTATACTCTAAACCGTAACGTATGAGTTTTTCAGCGCTAACGGTTTGAAGGAGAGTTTGAACCTCTTCTATCATTCCTTCCTCCAGGCGTGCCTTTAGGCGACGGCTGATTTTCTCTCGACGAAGGTCACGCTCAATGCTTAGACCTATGGTGAGACTATTACGCTCGGGGAATCGAACCTGTCCCAACTCATATGACCTGAGCACGCTCTCGATGTAAAGTCCCGTGCCTCCACACATGATCGGAAGCTGTCCGCGAGCGGTAATGTCCATGAAAGCATTCTGAAAGGCACACTGAAACTCGTAAACATTAAAGCGATAACCCGCCTCGCATATATCTATAAGGTGATAAGGTATGTGATGGCCATCCACCACATAGTCGTCCAAGTCCTTTCCGCTACCTATGGTCATACCTCTGTACACCATTCTCGAGTCGGCAGAGATAATTTCTGCATCTCCCAAATGATGCGCCAAGTGAGCCGCAAAGGGTGTTTTGCCCGAGGCCGTAGGGCCAAGGATGGTAATGAGGTCAACTGGGTATTTTGTCATAAGAAAACGACGTTTTTTATATTTGGAGGTATAAATTATATTTTCGAAGCCTAGAAAATGAGATTTAGCATCTAGAACGGGATTTCTTAGTGCTTGAGATACTGATTTTGAGTATTAGAAGAGATTTCTGAGGTTTGGTTTAACCAATTTTGGATATTTTCTCCAACTCGGCAATATTGATAAACTTAATCTTTCTTCCATCAATAGCCACCAGCTTTTCGGATGCAAAGGCTGAGAGAGTGCGAATAGCATTGGAAGTGGTCATATTGGAAAGGTTGGCCAAGTCTTCTCGTGATAAATATATAGATAATGTAGAACCATCCTCCTCAAGGCCATAACTCTCCTTCAGGAAGAGCAAACTCTCTGCCAAGCGTCCACGAATGTGCTTTTGTGTAAGATTGACCGTACGCTCATCACTTTTACCTAGATCGTGGGCCAACTTTTGAATAAAGAACCATGCCAATGTAGCATTACGCTGAATGAGATCAACAATGATTTCAAGGGGCACCTTCAGCACCGTGCAGGGCTCAAATGCCGATGCTGCGGTGATAAAAGGTTCGCCTGCCATGTAAGCACGATAAGCAAAGTATTCGGTATCGCCCAAGACACGCATTATCTGCGGACGGCCACCCACACCGTCCTTATATATCTTCACTTTTCCACTCACCAAACAAAGTAGATTCGTGGGCAAATCACCCTCGCTATATATCACATCATTCTTCTTGTACTTGACCACTGAGACATGACTGAGCAATTCTTCACGTTGCTCAGGTGTCAAAGTGCTTAGCATATCGCTAATTTTTTCAAGATATTCTTCCCAAGGTATCCTTTTTTTAGTCATTTAATAGGCGAAATATATGTTGTATGGCACAAAATTACATTATTTCTCTCGAATCGCAAAATTTTCTCAAATAAAAAACTTAACTTTGAGGTGCTAAAGACTAACCTAGATATAATAAAACCTATGAGTTATTTACGTTTTGACAAGACTCTGATGACGAATCTTGAGGACAGCCTACCAAAGGAAGTCCTTCGTTCGAATCGTTCTGGAGCCTATTCTTGCTCAACAATTGTTGACTGCAACACTCGTAAGTACCACGGCTTGTTGGTAGTCCCCGTACCCGAATTGGATCAGGAGAATCACGTTCTCCTATCTAGCTTGGACGCAACGGTTATCCAGCACGGAGCAGAGTTTAATCTCGGCCTGCACAAGTACTCAGGCGACAACTTCTCTCCACGTGGTCACAAGTACATCCGTGAGTTTGATTCACTGAAGGTGCCCACAACCATTTATCGCGTGGGTGGTGTGATTCTGAAGAAGGAACAGATGTTCCAGCACTTCGAAGACCGCATCATCATCCGATACACCTTGGTTGATGCACACAGTGACACTACCTTGCGCTTGCAACCCTTCCTGGCATTTAGAAGCGTTCGCGAGTATACTCACGAAAACAGCCTTGCTTCACGCGAGTACCATGAAGTACAGGGCGGTATCCGCACTTGCATGTATGAGGGTTATCCCGAATTGTTCATGCAATTGGACAAGGAGAACAACTTCGTGTACAACCCCAACTGGTACAAGGGTGTAGAATACCCCAAGGAGCAGGAGCGCGGTTATGCCAGCAACGAAGACCTCTACGTGCCCGGTTACTTTGAGTTTAACATCAAGAAGGGCGAAAGTGTAGTGTTCAGCGCAGGTTTGAGCGAAATAGACACTAAGACTTTGGCAGAGTTGGCAGAGTTTGAGGTGAACATCCGTACTCCTCGTGACAACTTCTACAACACATTGGTCAATAGTGCTCACCAGTTTATCGTTCACCGCGAACACGAAGACTATGTACTAGCAGGATATCCCTGGTTTAAGTGCCGCGCTCGCGACCAGTTCATCGCATTGCCTGGCTTGACTCTTACCAACAACGAGTTGACCAAGTACGATGATGTAATGGAAACCGCAGAGAAGGCAATCCGCGCCTTTATGAGCGGCGAGCCTTTGGGCGTAAGCATTCAGGAGATTGACCAACCCGACGTATTGCTATGGGCCATCTGGTGTATCCAGCAATATGGCAAGCTTGTGGATATGGATACTTGCGTAGAGAAGTATAGCGCTCTGGTAAGTGATATCATGGCATGGATTATGGGCAACAATCACCCCAACCTAAAGGTGATGGACAACAAGTTGCTACATAGCGAAGGCCGCGACAAGGCTATTACATGGATGAATTCCACCGCCAACGGACGTCCCATCGTACCACGTACAGGTTACATCGTAGAGTTTAACGCTCTTTGGTACAACGCCATTAAATTCTATATAGATTTATGCGCGCACACGGGCGACGCTAAGAACGTGAAGGTATATTCCGAGCTAGCCGAACAAGTAGGCAAGAGCTTCGTTGACATGTTCTGGAACGAGCACGGCTATCTTTGCGACTATTGCGTAGACGGCTATCGCGATTACCTCGTTCGTCCCAACATGATTTTTGCCGTTGCCTTCGATTATAGTCCTCTGGACAAGAAGCAGCAGAAGTCAGTGCTCGACTATTGTACCAAGGAATTGCTCACTCCAAAGGGATTGCGTAGCCTTTCTCCCAAGAGTTCTGGTTACAACCCCATGTACGTAGGTCCTCAGGTACAGCGCGACTATGCATACCATCAGGGTACAGCATGGCCATGGCTTGCAGGCTTCTACATGGAAGCATGCCTCAAGGTGCACAAGATGTCACGAGCTAGCTTCGTTGACCGCCTACTCGTAGGTTACGAAGAGGAATTGTTCTATCATTGCATCGGCACTATCCCCGAGCTCTTCGATGGCAATCCTCCCTTCCACGGCCGTGGCGCTATCTCATTTGCAATGAACGTAGCCGAGATTATGCGTGTTGTGAAAATTTTGGATCAGTATAACGAATATTAAATAAAGGAGGACACATACATGAAAGTACTAATGTTCGGTTGGGAGTTTCCTCCTAAGATTTATGGAGGTCTCGCAGTTGCCAGTTATGGTATAGCCAGAGGTTTGGACCTTCAAGGCGACGTAGAAACCACATTCTGTCTGCCTAAGCCTACAGGTGAGGAAGAAAAGTTCCTGAAGATTATCAACATGAGCCAGGTTCCCGTAGTATGGCGTGATGTCAACTATGATTGGATTAAGGATCGATTCGTTGGTCATACCGCAGAAGACTACTATCGCTTCCGCGACCACCTATATGCAGACTTCAATTACCTTCAGGGCCTGGATGATTTGGGTTGTATCCAGTTTGCAGGTGGCTATCCCAGCAACCTGCACGACGAAATCAACAACTTTAGCATCATCTCTGGTGTATTGGCACGAAGCGAAGAGTTTGATCTGATTCACGCTCACGACTGGTTGACCTATCCCGCAGGTGTGCATGCCAAGATGGTCAGCGGCAAACCTTTGTGTATTCACGTACACGCTACCGACTTCGACCGCTCTCGTGGTAAGGTTAATCCTACCGTGTATAGCATCGAAAAGAACGGTATGGACCATGCCGATTGTATCATGTGCGTATCAGAACACACACGCCAGACAGTCATCAACCAGTATCACCAGGATCCCCGCAAGTGTGTAGCGATGCACAATGCAGTATATCCTTTGAGTCAGGATTTGGTGGACATCGTTCCCAACAAGACTCCAGGCGAGAAGGTGGTTACCTATCTTGGTCGTATCACCATGCAGAAGGGTCCTGAATACTTCGTCGAAGCTGCTGCCAAGGTACTTCAGCGTACACGCAACATTCGCTTCTGCATGGCAGGTAGCGGTGATATGATGAACGCAATGATTCACCTAGCTGCCGAGCGCGGTATCGCAGACCGTTTCCACTTCCCCGGCTTCCAAAAGGGTCGTCAGGTGTACGAGTCATACAAGAATTCAGACGTATTCGTAATGCCTTCTGTATCTGAGCCATTCGGTATTGCTCCCCTGGAGGCTATGCAGTGCGGTTGTCCCTCTATCATTTCAAAGCAATCTGGTTGTGGCGAAATCCTGGACAATGTCATAAAGGTAGACTATTGGGATATCGATGCTATGGCAGATGCAATGTATAGCGTATGTACCAATGATGCTCTCTACAACTACTTGTCAGAAGAGGGTATCAAGGAGGTTGACCGCATCACATGGGAAAAGGTAGGTTTGCGCATTCGCGAATGCTACAACCAGCTCTGCGGACGTGGATACTTCAACAACGACGACTATCTGAATGCCGTCAAAGACATCAAATAAATTAAAGAGGCGATTACGCTAAAAATTATAAAAATCAAAGATTAATAATTCAAGTTATGAAACAGATTTGTTTATATTTCGAGATACATCAGCCTGTTCATCTGAAGCGCTATCGTTTCTTTGAGATTGGCAAAGACCACTACTACTACGATGATTATGAGAACGAGCGCGCTATCCGCGATACCGCCGATAACAGCTACGTTCCCGCATTGACCACTCTATTGGAGATGTGCAAGCAGGAGAGCAACTTCAAGTGTGCTTTTTCTCTATCAGGTGTAGCTATCGAAATGCTAGAGCAGTATGCACCCGAGGTTATCGACCTATTGCAGCAGATTGCAGAAACAGGTAAGGCTGACTTCCTTGCAGAGCCCTATAGCCATGGTCTTGCATCATTGGGCAATGAAGAGGCATTCAAGAACGAGGTTGAGCGCCTAGCTCATCGCGTACAGGAATTGTTCGGTGTTACTCCTAAGGTAATGCGCAACTCTAACCTTATCTATAGCGACGAAATTGGTAGCATGGCTGCTGATATGGGTTACAAGGGTATCATCGTGGAAGGTGCTAAGCACATCCTCGGTTGGAAGAGCCCCCATTATGTATACTCATGCGCAGTAGACAACCGTATTTCTGTATTGATGCGCGACTATAAGTTGAGCGATGATATTTGCTTGCGTTTCTCTGATGGTTCTTGGAATGAGTATCCTCTCATGGCTGACAAGTACATCGATTGGATTGCAACATTGCCTCAGAACGAGGAGGTTATCAACATCGGTATGGAGCTCTGCGCCATCGGTATGTTCCAGCCCCTTTCCAGCAATATCCTTGACTTCTTGAAGGCACTTCCCGCATGTGCAGCTCAGCGCGGTATCGGTTTCGCTACTCCCGCAGAAATTGTAGAGAACTTCAAGGCTGTTGACTCTATCGACGTACCCTACCCCATGTCTTGGAACGATGAAGAGCGCGATATCTCTGGCTGGTTGGGTAACACCATGCAGCGCGAAGCATTTGCTAAGCTATACGAAGAGAAGCTCGTTGGCCGTATCCTAGCATGTAAGGACCGCCGTATCAAGCAGGATTGGGACCGTCTGCAAGCTACAAACAACTTCCAGTACATGACCACAAAGCCTCAGGCTGTGCCCATGTTGCGTAGCTTCTATGATAGCGCATTCGATGCTTTCACCAACTATATGAACATCCTTGGTGACTTCCTAAAGAGAGTTAACGACCTATTCTCTGAGAATGTTGAGAATGACGAGTTGAACGCTCTTTACACTCAGATTGCCAACCTAGGTGATGAGCTAACTGTTAAGGAGAATGAAATTAGCGTGCTACGTGCTCGTCTAGAGAAGTTCGAAGGCAAGGCTGAGGCTCCTGCTGCAGAGGAAGCTCCCGCACCCAAGAAGGCACCTGCAAAGAAGTGTGCAACAAAGACTGCTACCAAGGCTCCTGCAAAGAAGACTACTAAGAAGGCTGCTGAGAAGGAATAATTCCCTATACTCAGATAGTCAAACAATTAGTAAACTATAAAACGGAATGGATGTGGCGCGAAAACAATCGCTGCATCCATTTCCTTTTCTTTTAGAACATTCTCCCATAGCAGGAAAATAAGAATACATCATAAAATAACACATAAACATATAATATGTCGGCAAAAGTAAAGTTACACACCTCAGAAGGCGACATCGTCATAGCTTTGTACGACGAGACCCCACAACATCGCGACAATTTTCTCAAACTAGTCAAGGAGGGATTCTACAATGGCACACTTTTCCATCGTGTC
Organism: Bacteroidaceae bacterium; assembly: GCA_017381015.1. Taxonomy (GTDB): domain Bacteria; phylum Bacteroidota; class Bacteroidia; order Bacteroidales; family Bacteroidaceae; genus Physcousia. Next base: position 15,598 of record JAFOCV010000049.1, on the reverse strand, counting down.
ATCAAGGACTTCATGATTCAGGGTGGCGACCCAGATAGCATCGGTGCTCCAGCTGGGAAAATGCTCGGTACTGGAGGTCCTGGTTATGATATCCCTGCCGAGATTCTTTATCCTCAGTTCTTTCACAAGCGTGGTGCCCTGAGTGCTGCAAGACTGGGTGATGACATGAATCCCGAGCGTGCTAGTAGCGGTAGTCAATTCTACATCGTATGGGGACAGAAGTACAACTCTGGTCAACTGCGCCAAATGGAAAAACAGATGCAGATGCAGCAAGAGCAGAGCGTATTCGATGGTCTTGTGGCAAAACACAGAGCTGAGATTATTCAACTACGTAAGAACAGAGATCATGCGGCACTACAAGAACTTCAAGACCAGCTAAATGCAGAAACTCATGCTTTATGCCAGGAGATGCCTGCTCCTCGTTTCACCCCTGAACAAATAGAAGCATATACCACCATAGGTGGCACTCCACATCTTGATGGTCAGTATACGGTCTTTGGTGAGGTTTTGGAAGGACTGGATATTGTGGAGCGCATACAAAAGTGCGAAACATCTCGAGGCGACCGTCCCAAGAAAGACATAAGCATCACCGCAGAGGTGATAGAATAAAGATAAAATGTACCATTATCCCTCTCGCAAAACAGAAATGAGAAATTGTATTGAAACAAATCTTCAAATAGTTTGCCAGAGGATTGTGGGGAGTCATAATTTCTGAAAAATTAAAGAATCGATGACGTGCGTATAAAAATCAATGTTATTTTTTATAGGCACGTTGGCGTAAGTATAAAAAATATCTGCAGAATTTAAAGAATCAACGACGTGCGTATAAAAATCAAGGTCATTTTTTATACGCACGTTGACAATTCTATAAATTTAGGTTGTAAATCTGTTAAACTAAAGTACTTAGATTAACTTAAATCTGAAATTACAGCCAACATTTAACCTCTGCACAAAGTAGCAAAAGGATTAAAACGCTATCAAATTTTCTCTTCAAACATAAGATAATGACATTCAGCCATACCTAATTGATTATATACTCTCTGAGCATTGGTATTGTCCCTATCTACGTATAATCTAATCTGACGGATTCCTTCCTCGCGCGCTATATCTTTAACCTTCTGATACATTGCCGTGTATATACCCTTGCCTCTATGCGTAGGAAGTACATACACACTTTGCACCCACAGATACCAGCAATTATTCCAATCACTCCATTCGCGTGTAAGCATCAAACTACCTACTACCTCTTCTTTGACTTTAGCAACCAGATATCTGCCTCTATCAGCATCCTTCAATGCGGCACCTACACCCTTTTCTAAAGAATTCTTGTTCAAAATAGCGCCCTCCGACTCAAATGCCATATCCATCTGAAATTGCACTATGGTATCGAGGTCTTCTAGTGTACCAAATATAACATTAATATCAGTCATTGTTTATTTACTCTGCTTCGTTGTCATCTTCCTCTTCATTGCTCTTGAATTTACGAGGAAATATCCATTGAAATAGATCGATAGCCTTGTTGAAATCCTTCTTGAACTGTACACCAACGCCTTGCGTGTTTAGTGAAGATTGAACAAAGTATCTGTCATTGGCTTGATTGTAAGCTTTCAAAGAAATAGTACCATTCTTCGTGAGTAGATATTCCACACTTACATCACTGATAAAGCTACGTTGGGTGTAATACTTCTCTCGATAACCAAAGTTGCCATTCACCAAGAGTCGGTCGTCAAATAACTTACCACTGAGCAGTCCCTCTACGTCCATATTTCTCCATCCATCATCACCTGTCTTCAAACTGGTTCCTACATTCCATTTATTGGAACCAACGGCACTGGTGAGGAACTGATTGAGCTGTTGAGACAAGGTACTGCTGACAATTGAGTTCATGGCTCTGGAACTCTCAAATCCTTCCTCAGAATCAAAGTTGAAGAAGCGTCCAAGACCCAAGAGGTAAACGGCTTGTATGTTTCTTTCCTCCTCCGTACTAACAATTGAACGCACCATCTGCTTTTCGTCCTCCGATGCATAGGGCAGGTCAAAGTCGAAAGTCACCTGTGGTTGCTCGGGATGACCGGTAAGATTCATAATACAGTTCACCTGTGTTTTGGAGAATCCCAGTGAAGAAGTAGTAAGGTCGTCCAGTGAAACACTATTTACAACATATACGGCCTTCATATCTATATTTGCCTTCATGGGGTCACCACCAAAAGTGATAGTACCATCTGGCTGGAAGATGAAATCTCTACGAATAATATCCTGTATACTCAATTTGTAACTACCACCATCCACACGATAAGTTCCGATGATATCAAAATTACCCTTATTATGATACTTGGCATTGATTCGTCCACTACCCATTAGTTCTATCATATCACCCGATTTCTTATCCATGAGCAATTTCATACTAGCCTTGGGAGTAACCATCAGATTGAAATTGATAAATAGGTCTGACTCTATGTCATCTGCCGGCTCCACTTTTTTCTTGTCACTGAGCACCAGAGAAACAGAATCCCTCTCGGTAGCATCCTTAATTGTAAGGAACTCTGCCTCTGTGATGGCTTCAGGTGTGCTCACATTGTACGTGAAAGTGGTACCGGATTCCGGTTGAGCATTTATATCAACCGACAACTGACCGGAACTTCCATCTATACTAATATCTCCAGACGCAAAACATGTGGCATAGAAAGATTCCTCGCGGAATTCCTTGAAATCATAACCAAGGAAATTATTTGCACGTGCCTTGAAATTGTACGATAAATTCTTAAAATGATTATGCTTCAAACTACCATTCAGCACAGCAGTATGAGGCACATTGTTGTTTCTAGTGACAGAGCGATTGGCAAAAGGCAGCGACTTTACACTGGAGTATTTGTCAAACAAGAGAGCCTTGATACTGAATTCTCCAGGTCTTATATAAACGCTATCCTGACTAATATGATACCTGGTACCTAGCATTGGCATGCCTAAACTGGCATGGTCAATCATGAGGTCGCCCTCAAGGTCAATCTTTTTAAAAGGACCATATATACGACAATAACCAGTAGCACGTCCCTGTAAGTCATCAAAAATATCCTCGGTAAAGAAGTTGATAAATGCCAGATTGAACCTCGTAGTGTTTATCTTTAGGTCCAATCCATCAGGTTCGTCCTTCTTGCCAAGCTGGAAACCTCCATTAATCTTACTCTCATGCCCAGAAGATGGGTCGGATATAGTTGCATCCAATGCTAGTTTGTTAGGTTCATTTCCCCAATTAGCATTAGCATAGAGAGTGCCCATAGGAGCATGATTGAAGAGGAAATTATTAATGGTCAAATCAATGTTTGCTTGCGGAGAGTTCAGTATGCTGGTAGCAACAGCCTCACCTGTGGCATATCCGTCAAATTCAACCGATTTGAAATTGACCAAATCTAAGATATAACCTATATTAATATCATTCAAGGCAACGAACAATGTATCGCTCTCATCTGGAGACACATTACCATTTATCTCAATACTTCGAAGAGCAGAATTAGGCAACTGAGTTGTAACCTTAAATCCCTGAACATTAGTAACCTTATCATTCAATTCAATTGTTGCAGGATGAATGCGCCACGTGGTATCCGATACGGTGAAATCAGTAGGAGCTATCCACGCGAAGATATTGCGCTTGCCCACGGAGTTACGCGAAAAGTTGGCAATAACTTCCAGATGTCCCTTGGTATGGGGCTTTCGCATATTATCCAGCGCAAGGATTATGGCTAGGCGGTCGTCGTGAGCATCTGTACGTAAAGAGTAATTTACGAAACCGCGCTTGTGCTTTCTATCTGTATTTATATTGGTGAGGAATTCCTTTGGCGTACCCTTAACACTGATATTGGTATTTCTCAAATGCTCCTTTCCTATATATATTGTGGGAATATTTGCTTTAACATTCAGAGAATCATGTCCATATAATTTACCCTCTATAGTAGCCAGTGAAGGAATAGAGACTTTCTGAAGAGCCACTCTCCTTAGCAGGGTGGTATCCTGGAAAGAGATGGCAAACTGCATAGTATCCGCTCTGGATGTTACACTCTTATAAGGTACCAGATTGGGCAATCTTCTGTGCAATGTATTTTGTATTGTAGCAGCTAAAGTGGAAAAACGATACCTGCCTTGGGCATAGGCATTTAATTGCTGGGATGTTATGTCTAACGTACGCCACTTACTACGGTCTATATCCGTATTTACACTAAAATCCCAAGGACCTGCAATGATGGTATCACCACTTGCATTGGTCATTAAAAAATCACATATATCTAGCTGTGCAATAACATCATCCACAGAGGAACCTTCGGCACGAACATTGGTAATGGCACTAAACCGAGTGTTGGGATATTTCTCACCAAGTCCTAGTCGCTCAGCAAGAAGGTTCTTTACGTCAATATCTGCCGTCAAACTATTATTACGCTCCTTATCCCACGTAGCTCTAGCCAGCAAAGTTCCTTCCTTGTCCTCTGCTTCAGCTACTACACCTAGCTTACCATTGATAAATTCTGAAGAAATACTTATATCATTGTAGGTTCTGCCACTAATATTAAGGTTGGGCAAGGTTATCTGCGCAAGAATATTAGGACGACCTTCAGCATCCTTGATGCATCCACTGGCTTTTGCATCCAGAGAAACACTCTCCATGGCATGCACACCATCATCTGCAAGTAATTTATTCAGTTTGACATCGTCGGAAGTAAGTGTGGCCTTAAAATTATTCCAATTCGTTGCCTCTACACTAGCACAGATATTGGCAATATGATTGAAGATATTTATTTTAGCACTCTGTTTTTGCTTCGACAAATCCAGACGACCCTGCATACGGACACTATCCATGCGAGTAATCAGTGGTGATATTTCGCGCTCACTGCCCTCCAGCGAATTGGTAATAAATTGCTGAATAGAAGCATCTGTTTGGATATTTTGTATATCTATGGCATAATCAGGATTGTTTGAAAGATTGCGAACAAACGCCTTGCATTCAAGCAAGAAATTGCTCTGATTGCTCACGTTAAATCTATGCACATTGAGACAATCCTCTATACCAAAAACATTTGCTTCCACATCTATTGGCAAATGAGCATGCTTCAATTGTGGCAAAAAGTGCTTAAAATCGGAGGGAGTGATGTGCACCTTCGTCTCACCATTCCAGGAAAGTTGGCTTACCCACGTACTCTTATCCTCTTGCAACATACCCTCGGGCCATGTGGCCACAATGTGAGGTATCTCCAATTTGCTATTAGAGAACTCCAGAATGAAATTTCGGAGCTGGGCGCTAGTTTCGTTAGCACAAAAATCAAAATTCAGGTCCTGAAATGCAAATCCGCTTTCTTCCTCAAAGGAAAAACGCTTCAAAGAGACATTTACCGAGTCTTGTTTCAAGGATTTCAGATGTGCTGTGACTGAAATGTTATTCAGCTTGATGTGTGCAAAGTCGAGCAAAGAACTGTCCTTGCGCGCTTTCCATTGCTGGTCCCATTGCACATTTACTCTCCTCAAAAGCACGCTACCTATCTTCAAATCAATAGGATTGCTAGTGGTATCATTGCTACTGAAGGCATCCACCACGAATTGGAAATTAGGTTTGGAGTCCTCCGTGGTTTGATATAATTGAATCTGAGTACCAAACAACTGAGCATTTGCTATCCTTATCTTCTTCTGGAAAAGTGGCAGTATTTCAAACTTTGCCGCCAATCTGGAAGCATTGAGCATAGTGCTATCCTGCTCGTCCTTGAGCAAAATATCGTCAACAATAATTCTGTTCCCCAAACGATATTTTACGCTTCCAATCTTTATATCCCAACCGAATTCTTCATGCAGAATACCAGCCGTCTGCCTGCCAGCCCATTCCTGCACAGAAGGCAACTGCAATACTATCTGCAAACAAACAAAAAGTCCGCAGAATATGCCAATACTCCATTGAAAAAAACGCCTAATAAATGCCATGTTTCTATTACTCAGTGACAAAGGTATACATTTTTTTATTTTTTTTTACATTTTCTTACGAAAAAAGCGTACCTTTGTGCGGATAATATTAACAATTTATTTTTAATAACAGTATATGGCAAAAGTAATCAAATTGCGTAAGGGCCTGGACATCAACTTGAAAGGAAAGGCTACCAAGGAGACTGCTTCTGTGGAATGTCCCGGCGAGTATGCACTATGTCCGGACGATTTTGCAGGATTGAAGCCCAAGGTAGTTGTCAAGGAAGGTGATGCCGTAAAGGCTGGTGATGCCTTGTTTGTAGACAAGTTGCATCCTGAGGTATGTTTTGTCAGCCCTGTCAGCGGTGTAGTATCGTTGGTTGAGCGTGGCGACCGCCGCAAGTTGCTGAGTGTTCGAGTTAAGTGCGACATGAAGTTTGAGAGCAAGGTCTTCAAGACAGACGGCAACGTCAAGGCATTGCTTATGGAGAGCGGTATCTTCGGTATGATTCGTCAGCGTCCATACGACACTGTAGCTAATCCCGATGAGACTCCCAAGGCTATCCATGTAAGTGCATTTAACAGCATGCCTTTGGCACAGGACTTCGAGTATGCATTGAAGGGCCAGGAAGCAGAATTCCAAGCAGGTTTGTCAGCATTGGCAAAGATTGCTCCCGTTCGTCTTGGTGTAAGCAGCAAGCAGACCTCAAAGGCTTTGTTGGAAGCAAAGGATTGTGATGTTTACGTATTCGACGGTCCAGCTCCTGCTGGTAACGTAGGTGTTCAAATCAACCACATCGACCCCATCAACAAGGGCGAAGTAGTATGGACACTAGGTGCAGAGGAAGTAATCATGCTTGGTCGTCTGGTAAAGACTGGCAAGGTTGACTACACTCGTACCATTGCATTGGCTGGTAGCGAAGTGAAGGCTCCCAAGTACTACAAGATGAAGGTTGGTCAGAAGCTTTCTACTCTTCTAGCAGGTCAGGTATCTGGTAGCGACGTACGCATCATCAATGGCAACCCCATGACTGGCATCAAGACCAGCGCTGATGGTTTCCTCGCAGCTCATGCAACAGAGGTTACAGCTATCCCCGAGGGAGCTAACGCAGATGAGATGCTAGGTTGGATTATGCCTCGTTTCTCTCAGTTCAGTACCCACCGCAGCTACTTCAGCTGGTTGTTTGGTAGCAAGAAGGAATATGTACTTGACTCACGTATCAAGGGTGGCGAGCGTCACATGATTATGAGCGGTGAGTACGACAAGGTATTCCCCATGGACATCTATGCTGGCTACCTGATCAAGGCTATCATCACTGGCGACATTGACCGCCAGGAGGCTTTGGGTATCTACGAGGTTGCACCTGAGGACTTTGCTATTGCAGAGTTTGTATGTAGTTCTAAGTTAGAGCTTCAGCGTATTGTTCGCGAGGGTCTCGACATTCTTAAGAAGGAGAACGCTTGATAATATCCCATTCAAAAGAGATTTTTCAAGCTAGTTTTATAACACTCGCGTTTTAATACGTAACAATACATTATAAATATATATGAAAGCGATAAAAAAACTTTTTGATTCAATGCGTCCCCATGTCCAGGAGGGCGGAAAGTTTCATGCTTTCCATTCTCTGTATGATGGTCTCGAGACATTTGCTTTCGTGCCCAATACAACTGGCAGCAAGGGTGGTGTGAATATCCACGACGCAATTGACAGCAAGCGCATCATGAGTTTCGTGGTGATTGCATTGCTCCCCGCTTTGTTCTTTGGTATGTACAATGTAGGTTACCAGAATGCTCTGGCAGCAGGTGCCGACATGACAGACCACTTGGGTATGTTCCTATTCGGTTTGGCAGCAGTTCTTCCCAAGATTGTTGTCAGCTATATTGTTGGTTTGGGCATTGAGTTCGTAGTAGCTCAGTGGAAGAAGGAAGAGATTCAGGAGGGTTTCCTCGTATCTGGTATCATCATCCCCATGATTATCCCTGTAAACACTCCCCTATGGATTTTGGCTTTGGCAGTAGCATTCAGCGTTATCTTTGCTAAGGAAATCTTCGGTGGTACAGGTATGAATATCTTCAACCCCGCCTTGATCACACGTGCATTCTTGTTCTTCAGCTATCCCAGCGCCATGACTGGTGACGACACCGTATGGGTGGCTCAGGAGCAAATCTGTGGCCTCGGTCACAATGTACCCGAAGCATTCTCTGCAGCTACTCCCTTGGGCGAGGCAGCAGTAGGCAACGTTATACCTTGCGAAACCATCTGCAACTCAATCATTGGTCTTATCCCCGGTTCTATCGGTGAGACCAGCGTGATTGCAATTGCATTGGGTGCTCTATTGCTTCTCTTCACAGGCATTGCTAGCTGGAAGACCATGTTGAGCGTCTTCGTGGGTGGTGGCCTTATGGGTTGGCTATTGGAAGGCGTTGGTGGCAATCAGCTAGAATGGTGGCACCACTTCGTATTGGGTGGTTTCGCATTCGGTGCCGTATTTATGGCTACTGACCCCGTTACCAGCGCTCGTACCGAATGTGGTAAGTACATCTATGGCTTCCTCATCGGTGTAGTAGCAGTAATGGTACGTGTACTCAACCCCGGTTATCCCGAAGGCATGATGCTTGCTATCCTGCTTATGAACTTGTTCGCACCATTGGTAGACTATGTATTCGTACAGAAGAATATCAATATGCGTGCTAAACGTGCAACTAAAAAATAATTAAGGAATATGGCTACAAAGAAATTCAAATGTGAGTTGTGTGGTTATATCCACGAGGGTGATGCAGCTCCAGCCAAGTGCCCCAAGTGCGGTGCTGGTGCCGATGCTTTCACCGAGATTGTTGAGGCAGGTTCTACCGATGCTCCTGCTGCTCCTGCTAAGAAGAAAGGTCTTGATACCAGCAGCAATACCTACACTATTATCTATGCTTCTGTCATGGTAATCTTGGTAGCATTCCTGCTAGCATTCGTATCAAGCAGTTTGAAGAGTTACCAAGAGGCCAACGTAGAGAACGACACCAAGGGTCAAATCCTTACCGCTCTCAATATGGACATCAAGGCACCTGGCTTTGTTGTGGCAGACGAGTTCACCAAGGTTCAGGACATGCTTTGGAAGGACGGTCAGTTGGTACCCTACGAAGGTAAGTTCCTCTCTGCCTATGGTACAGCTATCAAGGAAGGCGAACTTCATGTATTCGTAACCGAGATTGAAGGCGAAACCAAGTACGTATTGCCAGTAACCGGTCGAGGTCTTTGGGGTGGCCTTTGGGGCTATATCGCTCTTAACACCGACAAGAAGACCGTCTTCGGTACATATTTCTATCACACCTCTGAAACTGCAGGTTTGGGTGCACGTATTGGCGAGCGCTGGTTCCAGGAGCAGTTCAATGGCAAACCTATCTTTGCAGGCGAGGACACAGAGAACATTGCTCTCTCTGTTGTAAAGGCTGGTTCTTCAAAGGCTGAAACCGAGATAGATGGTGTTACCGGTGCCACTCTTACCAGCGATGGTGTATCAGCCATGGTTAAGGATGGCCTCGCTGCTTATATCAGTTTTATCAATAACTAATCAAAAGAGAACGCAATATGAGTAAATTGTTTTCCGAGGAGAACCGCGCTGCGTTCTCCAAGCCGCTGAACCTTGACAACCCTGTAGTTATTCAGGTGTTGGGTATCTGTTCGGCTTTGGCAGTGACATCACAGCTCAAGCCTGCAATCGTAATGGGTTTGAGTGTAACTGTGATTACCGCATTTGCCAATGTGATTATTTCATTGCTCCGCAAGACAATCCCCAATCGTATCCGTATCATCGTTCAGTTGGTGGTTGTGGCAGCATTGGTTACAATCGTTAGTGAAGTACTAAAGGCATTTGTATACGACGTAAGTGTACAGTTGAGCGTATACGTTGGTTTGATTATCACCAACTGTATCCTGATGGGTCGTCTAGAGGCTTTCGCTATGCAAAACAAGCCCTGGCCCTCTTTGCTTGACGGTATTGGCAACGGCCTTGGTTATGCTTGGGTGCTAGTCGTAGTAGGCTTCATCCGTGAGCTCTTTGGCTTTGGCACTTTGCTAGGTTTCCAGGTGATTCCCACTAGTTGGTATGTAGAAAACGGTGGTTGGTACATGAACAATGGTATGATGGTAATGCCTGCCATGTCACTTGTCATCGTTGGTTGTGTAATCTGGGCTCATCGCTCAATTAACAAGGAGGAGAAGTAACGTATGGATCACATGATTAGTCTCTTCGTCCGCAGTATATTTGTGGACAATATGATTTTCGCTTTCTTCTTGGGTATGTGCTCATACTTGGCAGTATCTAAGAATGTAAAGACTGCTCTAGGTCTAGGTGTTGCAGTTACCTTCGTATTGTTGGTGACAGTACCTGTTGACTATCTATTGCAGACCAAGGTTCTTGGTCCCGACTGTCTAGTAGAGGGTGTTGACCTCAGTTTCTTGGCATTCATTCTCTTCATTGCCGTTATCGCAGGTATCGTACAGTTGGTAGAAATGATTGTAGAGCGTTTCAGTCCCTCACTGTATGCATCATTGGGTATCTTCTTGCCCTTGATTGCTGTGAACTGTGCCATCATGGGTGCCAGCTTGTTCATGCAGCAGCGTATCGGTATGGAGCCAACCAACTCTCAGTACATCGGCTCTGTAGGAGATGCTGTAGCTTATGCATTGGGTAGCGGTATCGGTTGGTTGCTAGCTATCGTAGGCCTGGCAGCTATCCGCGAGAAGATGGCATATGCCGACGTTCCCAAGCCTCTTCAGGGTCTAGGTATCACCTTCATCACTGTAGGTTTGATGGCATTGGCATTTATGTGCTTTAGTGGTTTGAACATCTAATACTAAGGAGGATTTAACAAATGGATACAAATTTGATTTTATGTAGCATAGCAGTATTCTTGGTAATCATCCTAGTGTTGGTTATCATCCTGCTTGTTGCCAAGAAGTACTTGTCGCCCAGCGGCAATGTTACTATCACCATCAATGGCAAGGACAAGGTATCAGTTGCTCAGGGTGGCTCACTCTTGAGCACCATGTCCGAGCAGGGTATCTTCTTGCCCAGCGCTTGTGGTGGTAAGGGTTCTTGCGGTCAGTGTAAGGTACAGGTTCCCGTTGGTGGCGGTGAAATCCTTGACAGCGAAAAGGGTCATTTCACTCGTAAGCAAATCAAGGAGAACTGGCGCCTAGGTTGTCAGTGCAAGGTTAAGAGCGATCTAGAAATCAAGGTTGACGACTCTGTAATGGGCGTTAAGGAATGGGAGTGCACCGTTATCGGTAACCGTAACGTTGCTACCTTCATCAAGGAGTACAAGGTGGCTCTTCCTCCAGGAGAGCACATGGACTTCGAACCTGGTTCTTATGCACAGATTAAGATTCCTGCATTCCAGATTGATTACGACAAGGATTTCGACAAGTCTTTGATTGGCGATACTTACTTGCCCGCATGGAAGAACTTTGGTCTTTTCAACCTAAAGTGTGTCAACGATACTCCCACCGTACGTGCCTACTCTATGGCTAACTATCCCGATGAGGGCGATATCATCACCCTTAACGTACGTATCGCTACTCCTCCATTCAAGCCCAAGGAGCAAGGTCCTGGCTTCATGGATGTTAACCCTGGTATCGCTTCTTCTTACATCTTCAGCTTGAAGCCCGGCGACAAGGTTATCATGAGTGGTCCTTATGGTGAGTTCCGTCCCAACTACGACACAGGTCGTGAAATGATTTGGGTAGGTGGTGGTGCCGGTATGGCTCCCTTGCGTGCACAGATTATGCATATGCTTAAGACACGTCAGTGCCGCGACCGTCAGATGCACTACTTCTATGGTGCACGCGCATTGGAAGAGATTCCATTCTTGGACGATTTCTTGGCATTGGAGAAGGAATTCGACAATTTCCACTTCCACCTGGCTCTAGACCGTCCCGATCCCAAGGCAGATGCAGCAGGCATCAAGTATACAGCAGGTTTCGTAGCACCCGTAATGGGCGACACATACCTCAAGCAGCATGAATGTCCCGAGGATTGTGAGTACTACTTGTGTGGTCCTCCAATGATGGCAAAGACCGTGCTTGACCTATTGCACAGCTTAGGCGTAGAGAAGGATATGATTCACTTCGACGACTTCGGCGGATAATCGTCCCCTACTCTATTACTAAATATCCTATTAATGAGGGTGTATCCAACATATCGGATACATCCTCATTATTTTTATCAATAATAAGCTAAAGTCAACAAGGAATCACGAAGTTTCTTTTGTGGTAAGTGCTTTTGTAATTTGCGTTTTACATTTCCTCGAGCGGAGAAATGCATTTGTAATTTGCATTTTGCATTTCCTCGAGCGAGGAAATGGTTTTGTAATTTGCATTTCGCATTTCCTCGAGCGGAGAAATGCGTTTGTAATTTGCATTTCGCATTTCCTCGGGCGGAGAAATGCTTTTGTAATTTGCGTTTTGCATTTCCTCGGGCGAGGAAATGGTTTTGTAATTTGCATTTCACACTTCCTCTAGCAAAGAAATACGTTTATTATTATATAAAGGAGATATCTATGTCATCTGAGTATTAAACAAGAGCATCAGCGAAGGCACAAATAATCACAGACCACATAATACGCGGCATCTCACTGATTATCAGAAATAAAATTTTCCAGTGAAGTAACATAATCTTCCGAAGAACTTGGACGCAAGCTCACACTTTCCTGTGTCTTTGAATATCTTTCAGACGCCAATAGATAAGTCAATACACTCTCCCATCCGGGAAAACGTTCAGAGCCGAAGTGTATCCACTCACCTTCAAACTCGCTGGTACCATTCTTTCCACGGTCATCTATGAGGTAATCGCCCTTGCATAGGTTCTTGCAATGCGTCAGAACCAAGCGTTTGTGGAACACGTCGTCCAAGTACTTTGTCACCCATGCCACCTTGTCGCTCGCTGCAGTGGGATTCTTCCAAGGAGCCGTAGAGAGGATGTATACATCATAGTACTCGCTCAGGGTGTGAGCTGCCTCAATTGCACCAGGCATAGGGTCCATCAACGAGAATATTCCTGGTACCTCGTCAAGGCATCCTTCGTATTCCAGCTTCACATCCTCACTCAACTTGTCAATGCCCGATTGGAAATCAACAAGCACACCATCCATGTCAAAAAATAGTCTCTTCTTTTCCATTGCTTATAATTTTCTTAGTCATATATAATATAGTAACAACGAAAGAAAAATTCAACGGTTAAAGATATTTTTATTTACATTTTTTCTAATGCGTCCCTCATCTGTGGCACGGCATACTTGATAAACTTTTCCTCGGAATGCACATCATACTCCATTGCGGCTTTCTGTAGTGCACACATCGCAACTTTAAGCAGATTCTGTATGGTGGAACCATTATTCTGATATTGGCGCACCAAACTGGTAACGAAGCGAGCGTCTGCACACAACAGCGTGTTCATTGCCTCATCATCGCCCTGTTGTGCCTTTTCTACCAAAGCCACCTCCTCTTCGCATGAAAGCGGCTCTTCCCTACCAATTAGTACCAAGAACTCATCAATATCGAATGGTTCTTTCCTTAGGTATTCACTTACATTAAATTTTTCCATGTCTATCTATTATATCGTTTTCTCTACAAATATAGTGATTAATCTCAAAAGATTTGAAGAAATGGCCGTATTTTTTAGAATATACGCTCCCAATCAACCATTTCACTTCTCCAGTACTTCTCGGATAAACTTGGCAACTCTGTCCTGTGCTTCTGACGAGAAGGAGTTTCTTACAGGCAGAAGTACTGCTGGACCAAAATGCTCAACATAATCATTGTATGCTTGCGTGTCGATATCTGAACCGAAAAACAGGGCCTCTGCACTTTGGATGCCTCGTCGATAGATTTCATCCTCCATTTGTCGGTATTCCATAAGCATCTGGCGTGTGAGGGTGAGATATTCTGGCTTACCAAGATTGGGCAACTCTATGCGCGTTTTGAATTGTTTATGAGGCAACATATTGGCAATCATATTGCTTGTGCTAAAATAGGGGCTTATGAGTACCTTTCTTATAGAGTCTATCTCCTGGGCATGTATGGAATCCAGAGAGATATTGAAGCCATGACTCTGTTCTGCGGTTTTGAAACAAGCTATGGTGGCTGCCGTGCCGCATGCCACTATCAAGTCGGGTTTGAGGCAATCGCTCATGCACAGATGTGCGACATGGTCCACTGCGTTGCGTGGTCCTTTGGGAAGGGGATAGTACGTGCAATGGTATTCTTCACCTAAATTTTTCACAAGGGATGTGAGAAGCAGGTCCTGGGTGCCCGTAAAGAGGTCGCCCAGGAAGAGGATGTGTTTGCGCTTGTCTCTCTTATTGGATACGTAATCGGAAAGAGGTAATCTCATAAGTTGTATATACGAATTAAATGTTCTTGTCTATCCAGCCGACAATCTCCCTTGCCCCCTCCTCCGAGAGGTGATGGCCGGAGGGGATGCGGTGGCACTGCTCCTGGGGATAGTGTCGAAGGAACTCGGCTATGTACTTCTCGCCAAAGAGTTCGTCGCGGTCGCCAAAGAAGGCATGCACCATGGGGCGGTCCTCCTCTGTGATGTGCACCTGTACCCAATGGTCGTGGGGGGCATAGGTGCGTACAATCTCGTGGGGCACGTCTATCAGTGGGAGTTCCTCGCCGGGATACCAGCAGGGGTTAACAACTATGCGGGGTATTCCGCTGAGCGTTAGCGCAATGAAACCTCCCAGCGAACTGCCCACGACAAGGTCTATGCCGTGCTCACGGATGTACGCCAAAATCTCTTCACGCGCCTTAGCACAATCTGCTTGCGTATAGGTAAATGCTTCCACGGAATATCCCTCGGGCATCAGACGCTTCAACATGGTAACGGTAGAACCTGTGGCGCTACCGCCATAACCATAGATGTATAGTATTTTCATATTGGTAGTTATTTAAAATTTGTAACTTCATAAGCAAGGGAATGCCAACCAACTTCGGAATTGAGAATTGGGAGTCATCGCTTTATAAATTATTCTTAATCAAGTCAGACCTATTTATCTACTCGTGCCTAAAAAACTTGTGAAGTAAATTTGAATTTATTTTTCAAAATGGCCAAGGCACGTCTTCCACATCCTCATCCACCTCTATTTCTACTTCGTTAAAGCATTCAAGCAGGGCATCGTAGAGCGTCATTAGCGCTGTGGCATTGGGCAACTCTACACGCATGACGACACATTCGGGGTCCTCGGTATTAAGACCAACGAGCAGTCCTAAATGCATGGCGTCACCCACAAGCACATTCATCACCATGCCAATGGGAATATTCAAGGCGCTCTCCCGGGTGGTGTCAACTCCTATCTTTTTGGCTATTGCCATCACCATCTGCACAATGGCATCGCGCTGAGCCTGGGGACCGTGTATATAAAGGTCGGATTGTCCTATCATATTTTTGAGGTATTTTTAGAGTACAGAGTACAACTGTCATTCGTATTGTATATTCTAGAATACTTAATTGTCTATTTAACATTATCACCCACGACTTCATAGATGACCATGGCCGTCCAGTTCTGCCATGCCGAATTGTTGGGGTTCACATAGTCGGTTGCATACTTGATGTCCTTGACGATGATTGTGTCCTTATGTTCGCTAAGGAAGTTGTTTACTAGCTTCTCA
>JAFOCV010000048.1 GCA_017381015.1 Bacteroidaceae bacterium | reverse complement strand
GTGGGCGAAGAGGGTCTTTAGAAGAATGACTAAATGTCATTCTGTGCCCTCTGAGGGTTAAACTCTCCAGTTTAACGCTGGGTAGGGAGCTTAGCGACGGAGGGGGTGGATTTAACTTCAATCACTAACCTTTAACCAATCCCACTACGCTGGGTCTATCCACCCCCTCCCCCCTTCGGGGTACTACCCCTATCTTAGGGGTAGAGCTAGTTACGAAACACTGCGCCAGCCGTCGTAGCGAAGCTTGCGACAAATTCTGTGGGTTCAAACACACTCGCATAAGAAACATCAATAGAAGAAAATCTGAGTATTCGGGGGATTCTGTGTGAAATATAATCTTCTAACCCAACTTTAACTTTTTAATTTTCGTTTTTCTTGCTACACAAGTGTTTAGCTTTGTTTGATGTTAGTTTTGTGTCCTACAATTGAATTTTGAGCACTGGACAACACACCCCTGTCTTGAATATCAGCAGCTTACTGCTTTTTGGCTTGTAAAAACATGCTGAAAATTTATGAAAAATAATTTTTAGGGTGAAACTTGGGCTAGGGTGAATTATCGGAATAATCTGAGTTCTCAGAATAATCAGAAATCTACGATTAAGGACGAGTGATGGCAACAAAAAATATCCGCAATACCTCGACATTGGGGTACTGCGGACATTATGTATAAGTATTCTTTAATATTATTTGATCAATAACCGAAGAGGTCTTCCTGGGTGAGACGTACTATCTTGCCGAATTTCTCCAACGACTTCATATCAAGGTCGCTCTCACGACCAAGAATAGCGGTGATTGTCTTGCGGTCCTTCACGTTTGCCTGCTGGTAGGCCTTTACATCTTCCAAAGTCATTGTCTGCACGGCTTCATAAAGTTGCTGGCGAGTATCCTCTGCAAGTCCCAGCTCCTCCTGTGCAAGATAATAGTTGAGGACATCTGCTTTGGTGATACGCTCAGAGCTCAATCTGCTGATGATGGCTTCCTTGGCAATGGCAAAGGCCTGCTCGCTGAGAGGCATATTGTTGATGATTTCCTCAAAGGCCGTAATGGCATCTATCATCTTGTCGTTCTGTGTGGCTATCACTGTTAAGTATCCGTAGGGGTCTTCCAGACGAGTTGGTTCCATAGCCAGTGCGTAGGCGCTATAGGCAAGACCGCGTGCCTCTCGCATCTCCTGGAAGACGATACTGTTCATACCGCCACCGAAGTATTCGTTGTACATATTCAGCACGGGCGACTTCTTCGCATCATACTTTTCCCCCTTGGAAGAGTAGGTCATCATATATATCTGATTTGCATCATATGGAGCCAGATAGATAACATTATCATTTACGGTCTGCAACTTGAAAGCATCATTATTGGGCACGGGGGTAAGGTTCGCAGATACCATATGCAATGATTCTACCGAGGAAGAGACTTCGTCCATGCTCAAGGGACCATAGTACAGGACACGATGCTCATATGTGGACAACTGCGATATGTGCTTCAACAGAGTCTCAGGGGCCATGCTACGCAACTCTGCCTCGCTTAGGATATTCTTAGAAGAATTATTAGGGCCATAGAAAGTATATACCTGCAAACGTGCAAAGTTTTCCTGCTGGTTGGCCTTAGCATTAAGGCGTGCTCTCAGAATATCGTTCACGAGTCCGTCATAAGCCTGCTTGTCGGGTTGTGCATCGCCCAGAACTTTCTCTAAGAGGGTCATTGCCTGGGGCATATTCTCTGCAAGACCATCGAGAGTGACAACTAGTTTGTCCTTGCTTACGCTGATGTCATAGTTACATGCTAAATTGTAGAATGCCAGTTTTATTTCGGCTGCCGTCATATCTGACGTACCCAGATAATCGAGGTATGAGGTGGCAATGTCCAGTTCCTTTATCTCGGATGTACCGAAGTCATATATGTACTGTAGGGTAAACACGTCATTTGTTTCATTCTTCTTGTAAAGCAGAGGCAAATTTCCAATGGCACCCTTACTCATGTCAGCGCTGAAATCTACGAATACAGGTTGTATTGGAGCAACGACAGAGGTTTGTATCTCTCGGAGAAATGCGCTGGTTGTGTCACGGTTCATGAAGATGGGGGTAATTGTGGGCTTGTCTACCTTCTTGATATTGGGGTCTTCGCCCTGACGCTTGTACACCACGGCATAGTTATTGTCCTTGAGATAAGCATTGGCAAATGCCACCACATCGGCCTTGGTAATCTTTTCCATCTTCTCTATGCGCTGCACCACATCTGCCCACGACTGATTGTTGATGAATGCCTGTACGAAAAGGTCTGCACGTGATTCGTTGTCCTCAAGCATTTCCTGCATACGCAATTTATAATTGGCTATACCTGCCGATAGGAGAGATTCGTCCCAATTGCCCTGGCGCAATGAATCTATCTGTGCAAGCAGCATGGACCTCACCTCTTCCAGTTCCTGCCCATCTTTGGGAGAGCCCTGAAGGATGTAGGAAGTATAGTCGGACATTGAATATGGGAAAGAAAAAGCAGAAAGGAGTTTCTGTTCCTGCAGGAGATTGAGGTCGATAATGCCAGCCTTGCCATTGTTCATAATAGCATCGGCCACCTCGAGCATCAACGCCTCGTCTGAAGCAGCACCAGGAAGGCGCCATGCTATCGTAACATTCTCGGCCTCCAGGCCCAATACCTCGCGCTGTACAGGTGATGTAATCTCGGCCTCTGCCTCAAAGTTGAGCATCTGCAAGTCTTCATTGGGTTGCATATCGCCAAAATACTTTTCAATGACATCCATGGCCTCGTCATAGTCGAAATCGCCAGACATACAGATGGCCATATTGTTGGGCACATACCATTGCTTGTAGAAATTCTTAATGTTGGTAATAGAAGGATTTTTCAAGTGGTCCTGACTGCCCAGAATGGTCTGAGTTCCATAAGGGTGCTTGGTGTAGAGTGCGCCCAGGATAGCATCAATCACCTTTCTGCCGTCCTTGGTAAGGCTCATATTCTTCTCCTCGTACACGGTCTCCAGTTCGGTATGAAAACCACGTATTACATTATGCTTAAAACGGTCGGCCTGTATCTTTGCCCAATTGTCCAACTGGTTGGAGGGGATATCCTCCACGTAGCATGTCACATCATAACCAGTATAGGCATTAGTACCAGAGGCTCCGATAGCAGCCATCAGCTTGTCATACTCGTTGGGAATGGCCAGTTTGGAGGCTTCGTATGAGATGCTATCTATCTGACGATAAATTGCCGCACGCTCTGCTTCGTCTGTCTTAGTACGATATACTTCAAAGAGCGCCTCAATCTGGTCAAGCAATGGTTTTTCTTCGGCATAGTTCTGAGTACCAAAACTCTCCGTACCCTTGAACATAAGATGCTCGAAATAGTGTGCAAGACCCGTTGTTTCGGCAGGGTCATTCTTTCCTCCCACACGAACGGGAATGTAGGTTTGAATACGGGGAGCCTCCTTGTTGACGGTCAAATAGACCTTCAGACCGTTGTCTAGTGTATAGATACGGCTCTGCATGGGGTCTCCCTTAACTGTCTCGTAGCTTCTGCTTTCGCCACAAGAAACCATCAGCAAAGCAATCATTGCCACTGATAGCATGGATAAAAGAGTCTTTTTCATTCTGTGTATTTTTTTTATTTTTAATATTGTATTCGTGTTTTTTGCGCACAAAAGTACACATTATAATCCGAATAGCCACCAGTTGGATACTGGGAAATATGCATATTGTTGGAATTTGAGAAAAAAGCCTTACCTTTGCACCATGACACGAGGTAGATTCGCGCCTTCGCCAACGGGGCGCATGCATTTAGGCAACGTTTTTTGTGCTCTCCTATCATGGCTTTCCGCCAAGAGCAAGGGAGGCGAATGGGTTCTTCGCATAGAGGACCTTGACCCTCAGCGCAGCAAAAGGGAATACGCGCTCCAATTGATGGACGACCTTCAATGGCTTGGTCTTGCATGGGATGGAGACCCCGTATGGCAAAGCCAACGCGGAGACATATATGAGCAGTATCTGAAACAATTGGCCACGATGCAGATGATATATCCCTGCTATTGCACTCGTGCCGACATCATGGCCACCCAGGCTCCACACGAAACTGATGGGCGCATAGTGTACAAAGGTACCTGCCGACCAGAGCATCACTCTGTTCAAAGTTCTATCCCCTCCCCTCCCGATAGTCTCAGTCCCTCAGAAAATTCTCTGGCATCCACTCTCATCAGTCAAGCGGCAACCATACGACTGATGGTACCTGACGAAAATATTCCCTTTGTGGATGGACACTATGGCGAACAGAGCATCAATCTGACAGAGCATTGTGGCGACTATATCATCAGACGCAAGGATGGCGCATGGGCCTACCAATTGGCGGTGGTGATAGACGATGCATTGATGGGAGTGAACGAGATAGTGCGTGGACGCGACCTACTGCTCTCATCTCCACAACAGATACACTTGAGAAAAGTACTTTTCCCCAACATACACGAGGCTGTTAACTTCATACACCATCCCCTACTCTGCAATATGCAAGGCCAGCGCCTGTGCAAGCGCGACAAGAGTATGGACCTGGGCTTCATGAGGCAAGAGGGCAAGACGGCAAAGGAAATCATCGGGTATCTTGCCCACCTGGCTGGTATCACGGAGAAAGCATACGATGCCTCGCCACAAGAATTGCTCCCACTATTCTCTTGGCATAAAATCAGTAGGGAGGACATACAGGTGGAGTAATTGCCCACATTTTTCTTTACAGGTCTCTCTGTCTATCTCTTTAATACAACAAAGCGGCCAAAACAAGCAGGGAGATGAGGAGCAGGGAGAAGGATTAATCCTGAGAGAAGTCGGTAAGAATTTCTCGATAGATGGAAAGCACTGTGCTTTTGCGAATGAAACCAACGAAGATATTGTCTTGGTCAACCACGGGGAGATTCCAGGCGCGAGTACGGTCGAAAGTGCGAATCACGGAATCCATACTATCATTCACTCTGATTAGAGCTGGCGATTCGGCCATAAGTTGGGATACACGGAAACGATTGAAGAGCTCCGGACGGAACACCAAATGGCGTATGTCATCCATTCGCAATATACCCACCAACTGCATCTGACGATTTACCACCGGGAAGATATATCCCTTGCTACTGGCCACAAGGTTTGCCGCATCACCCAGCGTCTGGTCGGGGAATAGCATCTTGTCTTGCTTCTCTATCACGGAATCCATACTCATGAGAGTGAGCACAGAACGGTCGGTATGGTGGGTGAGTAATTCGCCACGTTGTGCCAGACGCATAGCATAGATACTATGAGGCTCAAACCATTTGATGGTCATATACGCCACAACGGCCACCATCATCAGAGCCACAAACATTCCATAACCACCCGTAAGCTCAGCGATAAGGAATATACCAGTAAGAGGAGCATGCATCACACCACTCATCACGCCACACATGCCTAGCATGGCAAAGTTGCCCTCGGGAAGTTGGATGCCGAGGAGGTCGTACATATTCCATATACGAGCAAAAACAAAGCCCGCAATACATCCCAGGAACAGAGAGGGTGCAAAGATACCACCGCATCCGCCACCACCATTAGTGGCCGTGGAAGCAAATACCTTCATCAGAATTACGAGTATCAGGTATACAAGCAAAAACTTGGCATGACCAGCGAAGAACGAACCGTTCATTGCTTCCTGCCACTCTTCCATACTTCTACCATTGAGCAACAATTCTATGAGTGAATAACCTTCACCATAAAGCGAGGGGAAGAGGAAGATGAGTATGCTGAGCATTGCGCCTCCGAAGAGGAACTTGCGATAGGGAATGGCTATACGGCGGAAGATGCCTTCAAGCCAATTCATGGTGCGCGTGAAATATAGCGCCACCAGGCCACAGAGCACACCCAATGTGAGATAACCAGGGATGCGATGCACGGCAAAGGCATCTGCTGGATGAAACTCGAACACAGTACCCATGCCAGAGAGGGCAAAGGTGACGGCAGCTGCGGTGACACAACTGACCAGCAGAGGGAGCAAAGAACCCATGGTAAGGTCTATCATCAATACCTCAAGCACGAAGACAAGACCTGCGATGGGAGCTTTGAATATACCTGCCACGGCACCAGCAGCACCACAACCAACGAGCAGCATCATGTGGCGGCGGGAGAGATGGAACATTCGACCAAGATTACTACCAATGGCACTACCTGTCAGGACGATAGGTGCCTCGGCTCCGACACTACCACCAAAACCAATGGTGATGGCCGAGGCAAGTACAGAGGTAAAGGTGTTGTGCAACTTGATTTTGCTCTTATTGCGTGCAATGGCAAAGAGTATCTTCGTCACACCATGGCCTATGTCATCTCGGACTATATATCGGATGAACAACATTGTCAAACCAATACCCACGACGGGGAAGATGAGGTACAACCAGTTGGCACCAGAGCTGGAGAAGCTGTATGTGAGGAAATGCTCGATGGTGTGGATAATCCACTTCAATGTCCATCCTGCCAAGGCAGTAAACACACCCACAACAAGGCTTATGAGCAACACAAAGCGCTCATCACTAATTGTATCTCTATGGCGGCGTCGCCAGCGTAGTAGGGCTGCCGCCATGTTGCGTCGGGTCTGGAGAAATGACATAATGTGCGTGTCCTTATCTTATTATCTTTACGCTACTATCCTTGCCTAGCTTGATTATACGACTGGGGGTGCCAGGTATATTGTCACCTCGGCGGAAGGAGCAGATGTAATCCACCTTGGATTTGATTTCTTCGCTAATCTCACGGAAGGTACGTGCCGTGGGCTCGCCACTGATATTGGCACTGGTGCTCACCAGGGGCTTTTGCAAGCGATAGCAAATATCACGTGAAAATTGGTCGCGAGTAACTCTAATGCCCAACGAACCATCCTCGCCTATCAAGCTGGGAGCTACGCCATTGGCTTCATCCAGGATGAGCGTCACGGGCGATGTAGCATTGTCCAGAATATCCCATGCCACATCGGGCACCTCGCGGAAATAGCGCTGAATGCGGTCGGCCTTGTCCACGAGACATAGCATTGACTTGGCATCTTCGCGTTGCTTGATTTCGTATATGCGGCGCACGGCTTCTTCATTGGTGGCATCACAACCGATACCCCAAACGGTATCTGTGGGATAGAGGATAATACCTCCATTGCGAAGACACTCCACGGCTTGTTTGATATCTATCTCGCAATTCATAGTCTTAAAATATAATGTGTGTTAAACGATAGGACAAAACGCTATTAGAACTCGGAAGTGAAATGGAAATGCAAGTGCTCAAAGTCTTGCTGAGCCATACTCAGGACATAACCGCTATCGGCAAGGAAGACATCTCTGCCATCACGGTCTTTGGCCATGTACTGGTACTTGCGCTTCTTGAAGTTCTCCATCTCTGATTCATAACCAGGTTCGCATGATATCCAGCATGCCTTGTGAAGGTGAACGGGTTCCCAACGGCACTTGGCTCCGTACTCGTTCTCCAAACGGTATTGAATCACCTCGAATTGCAACTGGCCCACGGTGCCGATAATCTTGCGACCATTGAACTGATTCACAAACAACTGAGCCACACCCTCGTCCATCAACTGGTTGATACCCTTCTCCAATTGCTTTGTCTTCATGGGGTCGGCATTCTCTATGTATTTGAACATCTCGGGAGAGAAAGAGGGAAGGCCGCGGAAGTGCAATTGCTCGCCCTCGGTGAGAGTGTCACCTATCTTGAAGATGCCATTATCGGGCAAACCTACTATGTCACCTGCCCAAGCCTCATCGATGGTTTCCTTGCGCTGAGCCATAAACTGGGTGGGGCTGGAGAAACGCACCGTCTTGCCATTGCGGATGTGAAGATATGGAGCATTGCGTACGAACTTGCCAGAGCATACCTTGCAGAAGGCGATACAAGAACGATGGTTGGGGTCGATATTAGCCGTAATCTTGAAGATGAAACCTGTAAACTTCTTTTCATCAGGAGTCACCTCGCGCTCTTCTGCCATCACGGGACGTGGAGAGGGAGCTATCTTGCAGAAACAATCAAGCAACTCCTGCACACCAAAGTTGGTCAATGCCGAACCAAAGAAGACGGGAGCAAGCAAGGCCTCCTTGTACTCTTCCTCCTCGAAGGCAGGATATACACCTTCAATCATCTCCAGGTCTTCACGAAGCTTGGCGGCATCGGTTTCACCCACCCATTCATCCAATTCCTCGCTCTCAATGTCCACCTGAACCTTTTCCGTCACCTTCTGCTTGTTGGATTGGAAAAGATTAAGGTTTTGTTCATAGATATTGTACACACCCTTGAAGCGCTGACCCTGATTGATGGGCCATGACAAGGGGCGAACAGCAATCTTCAGTTCTTCCTCCAACTCGTCGAGCAAGTCAAAGGGGTCACGACCCTCGCGGTCCATCTTGTTGATAAAGATGATAACGGGAGTCTTACGCATACGACACACTTCCATCAGTTTGCGTGTCTGAGTCTCCACACCTTTGGCACCATCTACCACGATGATTGCGCTATCCACGGCGGTGAGAGTGCGGAATGTGTCCTCGGCAAAGTCCTGGTGACCAGGAGTGTCAAGGATGTTAATCTTGTAGGGCTTGTCTACGGGAGTTCCTTCGGGAGCATATTCAAATTCCATCACCGAAGTGGTCACTGAGATACCGCGTTGTTTCTCAATCTCCATCCAGTCAGAGGTGGCCGTCTTCTTAATCTTGTTGCTCTTTACGGCACCAGCCACCTGGATTTGTCCACCAAAGAGTAGGAACTTCTCAGTCAGTGTGGTTTTACCAGCATCAGGATGTGCGATGATGGCAAAGGTACGTCTGCGTAGTATTTCTTCTGTCATATCTTCAAGTCGTGTGTTATTGTCTTTCCGTGTCTAAATATGTATTTCCAGAGTTTGTTTGGTCCTTTCCCACATCGGGAGGGCATTTCCTGGATTTATTTTATCGTTTTAAGGGGTTGGGAGAACGTTTTTTGCTTCTCGAAAGTCCTCTCCTACCATGGGAATCGGTTTTCGAACGATTATTTCTCCTCGTACTTATCTGCCAGCAGGTTCATCAAGTTGCTAATGGCAGAGATTGCGGCCGATGTCTCGGCACCAATGGGCTTGTCTTGCATGCGCAGGAGGGTGATGCCATATAGTGCATCGAGCGAGGTTTCAAGCTCTGGCTTCATCTTGCCATTACCCTTGCCACGAAGTTCCACGATGAAGGGCAGAGCCTTGTGGTAAGCCACATTGTATATTGACTCCTGCGGGTCGGCTAGCAGTTCGCGATGTCTATCTGTGAGCAGGAATATCGTATTGCGCACCACCTGAACATGACCACGCTCGCGACAACCCTCTTCGTGCATCATTCTGGCCAGGCCATCGTACCATTGCAGGGCTTGCTCCAATTCCTCATCGTCATAATCGAAGCGAGGCAAGTACTCCTCGGCTATCTTCTGTATGTCACAATCGTATGAACGAATGATGTCCTCCACCTGATACATGTAGAGGACATATGCCACGAGATTCTGTTTTCTGAGTTTCTTGGCTATTAGCATTTTATGTGCTGATGTATTGTTTTTAAAACCTGATTTCAAATTTCGACAAGAGAGCCAAAACGAAACCTATTATACTACCTAATATTACTATGCTACCAATAATGCGATTGATCAGGCAAATGGTGCTTAATTGGAACTTATTTCTCACATGGTCAATGGCATAGGTGAGACCAAACCACCACAACAGGGCTCCTCCGAAGATGGCCATATAACCTACGGCTTGCTCCCAATAATGCTCTGGTACGACAAACTCAAAGCGTGCCATCAGAGCTATGAAAAGCAGGATGATGAAGGGATTGGAGAAGGTAACCAGAAAACCCGTAATACCATTGTGCCAAAGAGTGCCCTTATTGGGATTGGTGGGGCGTAGTTTGTTGGTGGGATTGCTCAAATACGTATACACACCAAATGCCATCAACAGGATGCATCCAACGATTTGAAACCAGAAAAGGCACTTGGGGTTTTCCACAAAGTCCATCACGAAACTCATGCCCAAGATAGAGAGAGCCGCATAGATAATATCCGATAGAGCTGCACCCAATCCTGTCACCATGCCATACCATCGTCCCTTGTTCAAGGTACGCTGAATGGTCAGTACACCCACAGGCCCCATTGGAGCACTTGCCAAGATACCGACTAACAGGCCTTTTATGACCAAATCCAAAGTATTAACTGGTTCTATCCACATAAGATGAATGCAAATTACGTACTTTTTTTTCACTTAAAGCACATTTAATATTAAAAAATGTAAATATTTTCAAAAATTAGTAATAACTTTGCCCTACGACTTAATCTTATAATCTATAATCCAATAAAGTAAAATGAGCAAGAAATCTTATGTAATTGGTTTGGACCTTGGTGGTACCAATTCAGTTTTTGGCATCGTTGACAAGGATGCAAACATCGTAAAGTCAGTATCTATCCCCACAGCTGGTCATGGCACCGCTGAGAAGTATGTCAAGGTTTGTTCTGATGCCTTGAAGCCCCTTATCGAAGAGGTTGGTGGCATCGAAAACATCAAGGCAATGGGTATTGGGGCTCCTAATGGCAACTATTACTCTGGTTGCATCGAGGACGCTCCCAACTTGGAATGGCGCGGCAACATCCCCTTGGTAAAGATGTTCCAGGAGTCTTTGGGCATCCCCGTAATTTTGACCAACGATGCTAATGCTGCAGCTATTGGCGAAATGGCTTATGGTGCTGCACGTGGTATGAAGAACTTCATCGAGATTACCCTTGGTACAGGTGTTGGTAGCGGTGTTGTAGTCAATGGTCAGTTGGTATACGGTCATGACGGTTTTGCAGGCGAATTGGGTCACGTTATCGTAGAGAAGAACGGTCGCGAGTGTGGTTGCGGTCGTCGTGGTTGCTTGGAGTGCTATTGCTCTGGTACAGGTATTGCTCGTAGCGCTATTGAGAAATTGGCCATTAGCCGTCGTCCCTCTTCTTTGAGAGATATCCTTAGCTCTAAGCTAGAGGCAAAGGACGTATCTATCGCAGCTGCTAGCGGTGACGAATTGGCATTGGAGATTTTGGCAGATACCGGTCGCCGCCTTGGTGAGGCTTGCGCCAACTTTGCTCCCTTCTCTAGCCCCGAGGCATTCATCTTCTTTGGTGGTCCTACCAAGGCTGGCGAGTTGTTGATGGCTCACGTACGCAAGGCATACGACGAGAACGTACTATTCGTTTACAAGGGCAAGGCTAAGCTCCTTCTCAGCGAACTAGATGGTGCCAGTGCAGCAGTGCTAGGTGCTAGCGCACTAGGTTGGGAAATGGAATAATTGCCCCAAAAACATCGACTTATATAGTTTTTTAACATTTTTTAACATTTAGTGTGGATAAGATTACTTATTCACACTTTTTTTATGTACATTTGTGTCGAAATGTTTAAAAATCACTAAAAAATATCATTATGAAGAAGAGAAGTCTAATTAAGCTTAGCATTTTCGCTTTGTCTTCTTGTTTGTTTGTCTCTTGCGTGGACGACAAGTACGACTTTGACGACGTGGACATGACCATCGGCACCACAGGCGATTTGACCTTGCCCACAAGTAGCACTGGAAGCATTCTGCTGAAGAATCTGATGGATTTGAAGGAAGATGGTGTGATTCAGGTAATTGATGGCAAGTACTACCTTCAAGAGGAAGGCAATGCCGACGTGCCTCGCATTGACATCACTCCCATCACTATTGCCAAGCCCGTTCTTTCAAATATTACCGCATCTATCAGCCTTGACAACATTCTACCTGCTCGCACCACTCAGAGCACCAGAGGCATCAGCATCGGTGGAATCACCTTGCCCGACCTTCCTGAATTGTCATACACATACACCATTCAAGACAAGGACAATGCCTACTACACTCTTGATAATAGTGTCAAAGGTACGGTACCTGCCGAGGTGGTAGATTTGAAGTCAGTGAGCTTTGCCGACAATACCACTCTTGATGCCAAGATTCAAATTATCTTCCAGGAGGGTTATGACTTTATCAATAAGGTGCATTTGGACAACCTGAAGATTACTCTTCCCCTTGGTCTTCAAGTATCTTCTGCCGAGTTCGTTCATTGGACAGACAATGGTAGCGATATCGTCTTGGAAGAGGTGGAAGCCATCGAGATTGACAACGAGACAGGTTTGATTCACTTCACCGAAACAGACGTTAACACCATCATTGATGCCGAGCACGAGATACACATTCGCATCACCTTTGACAAGGCCGTAACTGGCATGGGTGGCTTCGCCTTTGAGGGCAACGAGGTTTCTCTCTCTGGTATGTTCAAGGTGGATGGTTCTTTCCGTCTGGAATCTAATGACTTTGACTTGGAGAGATTGAACATCGACCAAATCAAGGAAATTATTCAGACACAGAGCTTTGACGCCATCTATCCCAGAGACATTACCTTCATTGGCAATGCGGCCTTCACTCAGGACATCTCTATAAAGAGTTTTGCTGGTTCTGTCAAGAGCGCCATCGGAGATATTGCTCCCATCAAATTGAGCGATATGCCTGATTTCTTGAACGACCCTGAAGTGGTGCTCGACCTTGCTAATCCCGTATTCTTCGTCGAGGTGGATAATCCTTTGCCAGCAGATGCCAAAACAGCTATCTCGCTTGAAAGTCGCTATACCGATGGTACTGCTCCCGTATTGAAGCAAAGCCAGGAGATTGCCATTCCTGCCAATGCACACTCTGTTCTTTGCATTGCCGACCATTTCGATGGTATCGAGATCCCCACAAAGTACCAAGGCTTGCAGGTTGTTTACGTTCCCATCGCCAACCTAAACGAACTTCTCAAGAAATTGCCAGACGAAATCAAGGTTGACGTAGAGGACATCTCCATGGACATCGATGAAATGACCATTCCCAGCCAGTACGATGTTAAGATTAGCTATATGGTTTACACTCCTCTCGAATTTGGTGATGAATTCAAACTCGTTTACCAAGGCACAGAAGAGGGTCTTGCTGATGACCTCGAGGATATCAACAAGCTTGACACCAAGTGCATCCGTATCACCGCTACCGCCGTTACAAACTTCCCCTTAGACCTTACCCTCAGTGTTGACCTTTGCGACAAGAAGGGCAATTCTATCAAGGGCGAGTTGGTAAAGGTGAACGACCTCACTCTTGAGGCTCACAAGGGTAGCGGAGCAACTTCTTCTCAGGACATAACTCTCACCATCGAACCTACCGAGGGTCATAGCATCAGAGAGGCTCTGGAAAGATTGGATAAGATTGTTTATCGTGCAGAAGCTCAAGCTGACGTCGAGGGCGAACTTTTGGATAATGCTCACATCCAACTTACCAATATCAAGATTACACTAGTGGGTGGTGTCAGCTATGATGCCAACTAAAAGAGAGGACTTCCCTTTTAGTTAGATACACATTATATATATACTTACTTGAAAAAGAAGATGAAAAAGAACAAGATATTCAGTGTGCTTGCAGCATTGGCTTTCTGTGGCACCTTGTCTGCACAAAATCTTAACAGTGCATACTTCCTAGATGGCTACACCTTTGCTCATCAACTGAATCCTGCCAAGGATTATGACCGCAAGGGTTATGTCTCTTTCCCCCTCTTGGGCAATATCAATACCAGTTTAAATGGCAACCTCTCGGCTACCGATATCTTCAAGCATAACGGTTCCAAGCTCACCACATTCCTCCATCCCTCCATCCCAATGGAGCAAGCTATGAGCGGTTTTGCCGACAACAACCATACTCGCTTTGGTCTTCGCATGGATATCCTTGGCTTTGGTTTCAAGGCTTGGGGTGGCTTCAATACCTTCAACATTACTCTCCGTAGCAATGTTGGCGCCAACCTACCCTATGGTATGATGGAGGCAGTAAAGGAACTAAGCAACAAGAACTATGATATCAGCGGCCTTTCTATTGATGCCATGTCATGGGTAGAACTAGGCCTCGGACATAGTCGTCAGGTAACTGATGCATGGCGCGTTGGTGGCAAGGTGAAGGTTCTCTTTGGTGCAGAACACGCCAAGGTAAAAATCAACCAAGGTCAGTTGAACCTATCTGCTCCTGACCGTTGGACACTGGTAGCTGATGCAGAGGCTCAGATGAGCGTCAAGGGCTTCACTTGGGGCGAAATGGAACAGAAAGAGTATAGCGATGGTACCAGATACGAGCAAATCAACTTTGACAACATCGATGTAGAATCTCCTGGCCTTGGTGGCATTGGCGTAGCCTTCGACCTTGGTGCAGAGTGGGATTTAGGCGAACAGGGATGGTTGGAAGGCATGACCGTAAGTGCTTCTTTACTCGACCTGGGCTTTATCTCATGGAGCGAAACACACAAGGCTTCCAACAAGGGTAAGGAAGTCATCATCGATGGTTTCAATGACATCCAAATCGATGGTGGCCCTGGTATTCCCATGGAAGACCAAACCGATTCATATTCCGACCGTTTCTCTGACCTCATCGCACTCGAAGACGATGGTATGGTGAAGACCAATAGCATGCTTGGTGCCACATTGAACGTAGGCGTAGAGTATGAGATGCCATTCTACGACAAGCTCAGCGTAGGCCTTTTGAGCACCACACGTTTTCAGGGCGAATACACTTGGAATGAGGAGCGCATCAGCGCCACCGTTTCTCCCCTCAAGTGGTTGGAAGCTAGCGTAAACGTAGGTTTCGGCACACTAGGCACCAGCTTCGGTTGGGTAGCTAACATTCACCCCAAGGGCTTCAACCTCTTCGTCGGCATGGACCACACCATTGGCAAGGTTTCCAAGCAATACATCCCCTTGGGTAGCAATACAGGTGTAACCATGGGCATCAATTTCCCATTCTAAACATCTGACATATTTTACCCCTAAACGCTAAAATATCTTACAATGTGTCCGCAGTACCACCAAACGGTATTGCGGACACTCATTTTATAACTTAAAAATTAGGGGTATTGCGCATTTTCACAACACACACCAGACATTTTTTGCCGGGATCGGCAAAAAAGTAGTATCTTTGTAAACAGATTTGATATAAAACTTGCCGATAAGTGAATAGCATCGAAACAGTGCCCTCGTGTTGTGAAACATAATAATAACAACAGAAATTAAACTCGATTGAACACGATATTATTTTCCTATCCTCTGTTTGGGACTGTGTCGCAGCTACACACAACACAGG
>JAFOCV010000047.1 GCA_017381015.1 Bacteroidaceae bacterium | reverse complement strand
GGCAGTTGTAGGTCTGAGCATGACCAACGAACTCGCTGGTGTAGGTGGTGTCAGCACCCTGCTCATCGGTGTAGCGCTCTGCTCTTCAGTGGCTATGGTTCTGCCCATCAGTACTCCTCCCAATGCCCTGGCTCACGCCACTGGCCTCATCGAGCAGAAGAGCATGATGAAGGTTGGCCTCATCCTGGGCTTCATCAGCATGGCAATCGGTTATGTTCTGCTCATCTTCCTGGGCAGCAATGGTCTGATTTAATTACATTACACTATCATACAATCAGGGGAGGCGAACCATGTGGTTCGCCTCCCCTGATTATATTAAGGCAGGTCTATGGTTCTCACTCCACCACCCACTCGTCGATGGTGCGGGTTTCGGTGCTGAAGTTGATGCCTATCTTGTATAGTTTGCGAGGGTCGCTGGCAAAGGGGGTGGCATAACCTTTGTCGTTGATTTGCTGCAAGGCCTCCTGTGCCGTGCCGCTCAACTTGAACTCCATCACATAGATATAGTCCGGGGTCTGCAACACCAGGTCTATGCGGCCGTTGCTGGTCTTGTACTCCACCTGGGTGTAGAAGCCCAACAGTTTGAAGACGATGTAGAGCACATTGCTGTAGTGCAGTTCCTGCTGGCGGACTAGCTCGTAGGTGGTGTCGGCAAAGAACGAGCGCAGACGGGTGAAGAAACCATCTATGTCGCCACTCTCCACCTCGCGCACGAAATTCTGTATCTCGAACAGACCACTTGCCTCGCGCTTGGCGGTGTAGTGCGGAATGAGGAACTTGATAAATCCTTCCTCAACCTCTTTGTTTGGATAGCCCAAGGTGAAGCTGTGGAATCTTGGGTTGAAGTCCTTGATGGTCAGATAGCCACTCTGGTAGATGACAGGGATGGGG
Source organism: Bacteroidaceae bacterium (assembly GCA_017381015.1). Taxonomy (GTDB): domain Bacteria; phylum Bacteroidota; class Bacteroidia; order Bacteroidales; family Bacteroidaceae; genus Physcousia. The sequence goes on along the minus strand of JAFOCV010000047.1, from coordinate 3,213 downwards.
TCAGTGTCGGCTGCATCTGTTCCGGACAGACCGTATTCGTCAATAATATAGCTGTTGACATTATCCAGCTTATAGTTGTTTTTTTGGAGTAGCTCAACCAAGTAGGTCGGTGTGCCAGTCTCGAACCAATAGCTACCCAGCTGTCTCTTGGCGAAGACATTCAACAGGCTGAAGGGATTGTACATTCCCGATGTATTCGGGGCAAAATGATAGCCATCATAGTTCTGGCGCAACAGGCCTGCCATCTCTTCGTACGACATTTGGTTCATCTGTGCCATCTCCGCCACATCATCCTTGAAATAGGAATGAAGTTCCTTCTCCGATATGCCACAAATCTCGGTGTATCTATGGTCCATAGAGATGTCCATCAGGTTGTTCAGGTCGCTGAACACGCTGACCTTGCCAAACTTGGTCACACCGGTCAGCAAGGCGAATTTGATGCTGCCGTCCATACTCTTCAGCGCGCCATAAACGGCCTTAAGCGTGCCACGGTATTCGTCCTGCAGGGCCTTGTTGCCGATGGCCTGGAGCAAAGGCTTGTCATACTCGTCAATCAGTATCACCACACGCTCGCCGGTCTTCTCACAGGCACGCCTTATGATGCCCTCGAAACGCATGGGCAAGGTCACCTCGGCCTCGTCGGCACCATATAGCTCCTCCCATATCTTGAATTCGCGGTCCAGTTTCTTGTCAACGCTGTCTATGCTGTCGTACTTCTCCGTGTTCAAATCCATGCGCAACACAGGATGCACGCGCCATTCCTGCTCCAGCTGCTCCATGGCAAGGCCCTTGAACAATTCCCTCTTGCCCTCGAAATATGCCTTCAGTGTGGAGATGAGCAGGCTCTTTCCGAAGCGGCGAGGACGGCTCAGGAAATAATATTTTCCCCTTGAGACGATATCGTGGATAATGGCAGTCTTGTCCACATAAAGATAACCATCCTTACGCAAACTCTCAAAATCTTGCACTCCTATGGGATATTTTCTCTGCACCATGCTGCTGCTTTTTGAAATGGACATTTCTGGAATTCAAGGACAAATATAGCGATTTTATGTGAGATGGCATCAGAAAAGCAGATTTTTCTTGCAGGTGCCGCATTATGAGGCATCGGATGATGGCGAAAACAATAACTGTAAACCGTAAACCTTCAGGCAGAAGAGGGCGAGTGGGAAGAATACAATTGAGCAAGAAAAGCATAAGCCGCAGCATCACTGCCACGGCCTATGAAATGATTTGAGAGATATCTCTTCACAATGAAGGACATCCTCTGTCGAGTGTAGCATGGTAACCATCAGTATATAAGGCCACCTCTTATTAAAATGCCACTATTTCACAAACTTCATACTTATGTATTCAACATAAGTTGGGGATGTTTCTCCAGGAATCAATATTTCGTCATCCGTGAGCTTACAGATTTGGAAAAAGAAACTCTCCGGAAGTACGCTCACATAGCGTTCTTTAAACAGCGCTGGACCCTGTATTATGCTCTGCCATCCGCGTTCTGCTCTTGGATCTCCCACTTTTATCATTTGACTTTTAGTCTTTTTGACTCCATCAACAGTAACGGTTCCGTCGTTATTAACAATCCAATCACCAACCTTAAACTCAACAACCTCCATCTTGTTTCTGTCAAACTGAAAATCAAACAATTTCTTGGTACTCTTATCCACTCCTGTTAGTACAAATTTTGCAGTGAAATTTCTTCCGTCAGTAGCTTCTGCTACCATTTTCGCATTGTCATTATTGTCAACTTCGTATGAAATAATCTTATATGCATGATGAAAATTTTCTGCGGTAATAGTCCTTCCTCTGAAAATAGATTGAGCATACGCAACATTTGGAACCACGAGCAATAAAGCTAAAATTCTATACAAAAATTTCATATCTTTTCTTTTTTAGAATTATTATTCAATAATGTAAACCTCTCCCAAAATATTGTATCCGACATAACCATAGAAGAGATATTCCATTTTGCCAGGATCAAAAATTGTAATTAAGTGTCTTGGATATCCGTCAAGGGTACATTCCATCTGAATTCTCAAATTAGAATTCAAGTCATGAGCACGCTGAATCATACTTCTGCTCATTCCTTTGCGAATCACGCCACGGTCAAGCAGCATTTCAACCTCGCTCTTATTAAATCGTTCTTCGATTAATTTCTTTTTGGCCTCTTCTTTTGCAACCTTCATTTCCTCCAGTGCAGCTATCATTTTTTTTACTTGGTGTTCTTCCCAAGCAGCACTGGCCTCTTCCTTATACTTTTTGTATACTTCTGCTTTTTCTGAGGGGTATCCGTTGTCCCAGGCCTCTGAGCGTCCTTTTTCGTCTGTGTAATTACCCTTGACAAAGACCACAGGGATGTCTGCAATGTTTTTGCTGTTCAATAAGTCTAAATAATTTTCTAAACTCCCACCTGCGTTATATTTTTGTGGGCATAAATTTCCGAAATAGAAATATCCGTCGAACACTTCCTTACTGTTATAAAGGATCTTGCCAGGCATATTCAATGTATATTGGACAAATCCATCTTTATATCTCTTTGTAAACTCCGATACTTTATCACGATCATATTTAATTTTGGTATCACTAGATTCTAAAGTAGCCTTAGTATAACCTCGTATTCCATCACCGATACTATAAAAATTATATTCGTTTATTTTAATAGTATCTCCAAACCAATTTTTCTTTAATGCTAATATATACTCACTATCATACCTGCCTTCCTCTATGCACAATGTTTGGTTGACTACGATATGGGATGGTTTTAAGGCATCGACCGCCATCCGAAGGGGTGTATTGGGATTATGCCAATCTATTTCATTCGCACTCACTTCTATCTTCTGGGTTATGTTCTTAACATCAGAAGCAAGGCTAACGATGAATTGTGACCGCGAGTATTCTGGATGCTTATGTGATTTAAAAACAAGTTTAATGTCACTCTTTGTTTTTATCGGTGATTTCTGGTCCTTTAGTCTCAGTTCGCCATCTTTCAGGAATGTTATTTCTGCGTTAGAGCCATCAATACCACCAGCAGCATTGTAGTTGACTTGATTTTCGACGATAACATTTCCGCTAAAAGAGAATCCCATTTTTTCAGATTCTACAGTTGCATTCAGTATCTTGTCACCATCTTTTTCTCCAGTTATAGTAAGAAACAACTTTTCAAAATCCGCCAATTTATTATGCTGAAAAGGTAGTCCTATAGAGATTTGC
>JAFOCV010000046.1 GCA_017381015.1 Bacteroidaceae bacterium | reverse complement strand
GTATGGATAAGCAAGGGTTAAAAACAAGGCCTAAAAAAGAGTCAACCTTTTCAGGAAAAGACACAGGGGAGGTACTGTCCTCAGTCCTCAGTCCTCAGTTCAAAATATGCACTTATATTCCGACCTGTTGATAAATAAAAAAATTAGTATATATATACTATCAATATTATATATAATAAAATATATTTTACTACTTTTCATATAACATACTGCGCAAAAAACGAATTGAGGATTGAGGATTGAGGATACGCCGTTTGTCTTCCAGAAGGATGGTAAGTATGGTACAACAGAGTTAAGAACCTGTTAATAGTGAGCACTTTTTGAATAGTTTGTCTTATTAATGTTGTTGGGTATCATCCGCACCATGAGTGATGAACAGGGGGCGAACCTCTATTCTGTGGAAAAGATGTGGCTGCGGCACTGGGATACAGCAATCCACAAAAAGCCATTCGCGACCATGTGGAGACAGAGGACAAACGGTGAACAAATCGTTCACCGTCAATGGGACCCAAGCGATACTCGTCAACAAGTCCGGTCTCTACTCCCTCATCCTCTCTTCCAAGTTATTAAATAAGAATACTTTGCAAGAAAAGTGGTGGAAAGACATGTAGATGATGGGGATGGGATGAAACGTCCCGTCATAGATTCTCTCGGAAGAAACCACAAAAGGATGATGTAGCAAAACGCGACACCATCGATGCGCTCGGCAGAAACCACAAAGGGGACGGTACGAAACATACCACCCCTACCATGACGGTACGAAACATACCCTCATCGATGCGCTCGGCAGAAACTATAAAAGGGAGGATGTAACCAAACGTTACACCCCTATAAGTTCCCTCTATCCGTAAGCAAAGCAGATTAAACAGTTAAACAGTTAAACAATTAAATCAGTTTCAGTTATATTTTGAAATGCTTGTTACCTTGATTCATATTTACCAACTGTCTCGGGGTAGGTTGAACAGGCAAAGCAAAAGAGGAGCAACGTGTTGTCAATATTTATACCTACCAGGCTGTGAAAATAGCAGTGTATCGGGGAGAAAAGGCGCAATCAGGCATAGTGGAAAAATCCTAATAGTCACGAAATACTAAAATCTGAGAAAGGTGCAGTTTCAGCACCTAAAAAGCACAAACCAAGCAGTTTTTTTCACAAAAGAGCGACTTTTTCGCAAGAAAACGGGATTCTCTGAGGTGGTTTAGAAAGTAGAAACAACTGGCAACGGGAAATATTCTGACACTCACTGGAAATATCCTTACACTGGTTCTGTGTGGGGGAGGGGAGTGAAAGAGAAAACACGCTTGACGCTGACTCACAACGGAGGGGAAATAGAAATAGGTAGCGTAAGAGGAACCATCAAAGATTCTCATTACACTACCTATATTTCTTTCTCAGATAATCTATTGAATCGGGGTAGAGTGATACCCCACTGATGACGTTTTATCCCTAGAGATACTCTGCCAGGCGAGCCACGGCACGTGCTCGGTGCGATACGGCATTCTTGCCTTCGGGCCCCATCTCGGCAAAGGTGAGGCCTGTTTCTTCCACCTCGAATACGGGGTCGTAACCAAAGCCATTTTCACCGCGGAGGGTGGTCACTACCTTGCCTTCTACGATACCCTCGAAGAGATGCTCTTCCAGGCCTTGCTCGGTGTGCTGTACCAGGGCTATGACGGTGCGGAAGCGGCACTGACGATTGTCCTTGCCTTCCATCTTGCTCAGAAGGCAACGGATATTGGCCGTAGCGTCATGACTATCGCCAAAACCGTTCATGGTACCAAAACGGGCGGTATATACGCCTGGTGCGCCATCCAAGGCATCTACATGAAGACCTGTGTCATCGGCAAAGCAATCCACACCATATTTCTCGGCCACGTAGCGTGCCTTCTGCAGGGCATTGCCCTCGAGGGTGTCACTATCCTCGGGTATCTCCTCGGTACAACCAATTTCGGCCAGGCTCTGTATCTCTATCTGCGTGCCCAGGATTTGGCGTATCTCACGTAATTTATGCTCGTTGTTAGTTGCAAAAACCATCTTGTTCGTGCACTTTTATGCTCGTTGATTTATACTATTTTACTTCTTGATGGGGTCAAAGCCTTCACCAAATACGCCTTCTACGTTTGACATAGAAACGAAGGCCTTGGGATCTATCCTGTGGATGAGGTTGAAGATATCCTTACGCTCAAATTTCTTTGCCATCACCAGGAGTACGGGGCGCTTCTGCTTGCTATACCAGCCGTGACCCTCCAGTACGGTACAACCGCGATGCAGGTCGTGATTGATGAGTGTGGCTATCTCTTCATACTTCTCGGATACGATGATGAACTGTACGCTCTGACGGGCACCATTGACAACATAGTCAATCATGTTGATGGAGATGAACAGCATGCAATAGCTCATTACCAAGGTCTCCATATCGCGGATGACAAACCAGTTGGCACCTACAATGAAGATGTCCACCATAAGCAAGGCACGACCCAGGCTGATGGGCTTGTGCTTATTGATGATAGAAGCCACGATATCTGAACCGCCAGTGCTACCACCCGATTGGAAGACAAGACCCAAGCCAAGACCCTCGATGAGACCACCAAGCACGGTGGCCATGAACTTCTGTTCGCCTACCAGCTTGTACATCTCGCCCGTTAATGGGTCAATGGGCACAAGGCGCTGACCCAGGTCGATGAAGATAGAGAGCATGGCCGTGGCCAACAATGTCTTAACGGTGTACTTCAATCCCAATATCTTCAGTGCAAACAATAGCAATGCCACATTGATAAGGAAATAGGTGTATGATGGTGGGAACTTGGTCACATAGTAAATCAATGCGCCAATACCCGAGACACCACCTGTGGTCATCTGATACGGAAGGATAAAGAAAGAGAAACCCACGGCAAAAATCAACAAGCCTGATGCCATCAAAAACAGGTCTTTACCTGAAGGAATGATGTCCTGTAAAGTAATCTTCTCCATAATCGTTATGCTATTATTTTAATGTTTATGCTCTGATTACATTGAATCCCTTACCGAAGGCTCCCTCCACACGATGGAAGGTAACGAAGGCGGTAGGGTCTGTGTCGCGTATCAAGCGTAGCATCTCCACCTGCTCGCTCTTGTGGACGATGGTCACCACCACTTTCATCTCGTTATGAGTGTATCCACCCTCGGCAAAGAGCAATGTGGCGGTGTGGCCCGTTTGCGAGCGGATGGATTCTACCAGGATGTCGTGACGATGAGTATAGATGGTAAACTGGATATCCTGCTTGGACGAATTGATCATCGTATCCACGGCAAAGGTGTATATTACCAGGGTAACGTAACCAAATACCACCATCTGCCAACTATGGAACAGGAAGTAGCAACTGCCTATCACAAAGAGGTCCAGATACAATAGTACTCGTCCGATGCTCACGTTCTTGTACTTGTTGATCACAGAGGCTATGATATCCCATCCACCAGTGCTGCCACCGCTCATGAACACCATGCCTATGCCTATACCATTGAGTATTGCGCCCAGGATACATGCCATGCCTTCCTGGTTCTCGCCAAGCACGCGCCAAAGGCCATAGGCCTCGTTTTGTACAATGTCCTGTCCTACCTCCAGATACAGAGTGAGGGAGAGAACGGCATACAATGTCTTGATGGCAAACTTGAAGCCCAATTGCCACCAGGCAAGCAAGAGCAATACGGCATTGACTATCAGCAGGCTATACTGCATGGGAAAACCCGTAGCATACTGGAAGATGGCACAAAGACCTGCGCCACCACCAGTAGTAATCTTGTATGGAAGTAGGAACAATGCCCATCCCACGTCATATATTGCCATACCAAGGTTGATGAAAATCAAATCCTTGATCAGGTCCACGATGTGATAGGTGCGAAGACGTCTTTGCAACTTCTCGCTCTGTTCCTTCAGTTTTGCTTTAGAATTCATGGTACCCCCTTTTCTTGTTTCTTTTCTTTATTAGGAGATGAAAATTTCTTACTTAATCACAATGTTTACAATGCGCTTGGGGATGGCAATAGCCTTTACTATCTGCTTGCCCTCCAGGTACTTCTGAGCTTCGGGAGCCGAGGTGGCCATCTGTATCATCTCCTCGGGAGTAGCCTCGGAGGGGAACTGCATAGAGAAGCGCACCTTGCCATTGAACTGTACACCCAACTGTACGCTGGCTTCCACCAGGTATTTATCGTCAAATGCGGGCCATTGTGCATCGCACACGCTGCCTTCGCCCACGATGGCTTCCCATAGCTCTTCTGCCATGTGAGGAGCAAAGGGAGCCAACAGGGTAACCATCTGCTTGAGCACCTCACGATTGTGGCACTTCTGAGCGGTAAGCTCGTTGGTAGCTACCATGAAGGCAGAGATAGAGGTATTGAATGAGAACTCCTCAATGTCGGCAGAAACCTTCTTGATGAGCTTGTGCAAGGTCTTCATATTATCAGCACTGGGCTCGGCATCCTCCACCTGAAGATTGCCGTCCTTGTCCCAGAACAATTGCCACAACTTCTTCAGGAAACGATGACATCCGTCAATACCGTTAGTGTCCCAGGGCTTGCTCTGCTCCAAGGGGCCAAGGAACATCTCGTACAAGCGCAATGTATCAGCACCATAGCGCTCCACAATCATATCGGGGTTGACCACATTGAACATGCTCTTTGACATCTTCTCCACGGCCCAGCCACAGATGTATTTGTCGTCCTCCAGGATGAACTCTGCGGTATTAAACTCGGGACGCCATGCCTTGAATGCCTCCAGGTCCAGCACATCGTTCTTCACAATGTTTACATCCACGTGAATCTGAGTGGTATCGTACTTGTCCTTCAGACCAAAGCTAACGAAGGTGTTGGTATCCTTGATACGGTATACAAAGTTGCTTCGGCCCTGAATCATACCCTGGTTGATGAGCTTCTGGAAGGGTTCTGCCTTCTTGCTCACACCCAGGTCAAACAAGAAATGATTCCAGAAACGAGCGTATATCAAGTGACCAGTAGCATGCTCACTACCACCCACATATAGGTCCACATTCTGCCAATACTCGGCCACCTTCTCGTCTACCAATGCATTGCTATTGTTGGGATCCATGTAGCGCAAGAAATAAGCACTTGAACCAGCAAAGCCAGGCATAGTGTTAAGCTCCAGAGGGAAGATGGTTTCGTCGTTGACCAATGCCTTGTCCACAATCTTCTTGTTGGCCTCATCCCATGCCCACAACTGAGCATTGCCCAATGGAGGTTCGCCACTCTCGGTGGGTAGGAAGTTCTCCACCTGAGGCAATTCGATGGGCAAGCACTCCTCGGGTATCATGCAAGGCACACCATGCTTGTAGTATACGGGGAATGGTTCGCCCCAGTAGCGCTGACGAGAGAAGATGGCATCACGAAGACGATAGTTGACCTTGACACGTCCAAGACCATTCTCGCTCACAAACTTCTTGGTTGCCTCAATAGCCTCCTTGATGGTCAAACCATTCAGGCTGAAGCCATTGAGCGAACTCTTGCCCTCCATGGGAGAATTCATCACGATACCTTCCTTGGCATCATAGCTCTCCTCTGTCACATCGGCACCCTCCACCAAGGGGATGATGGGGAGATTGAAATGACGTGCAAAGGCATAGTCGCGTGAGTCATGAGCAGGTACAGCCATGATAGCACCTGTGCCATAACCGGAAAGTACGTATTCGGCTATGTAAATGGGGCACTTCTCGCCAGTAATGGGATTAATGCCATAGGAGCCAGAGAATACACCAGTAACGGTGTGGTCAATCATACGCTCGCGCTCGGTGCGACTCTTGACGTATGTAAGGTATTCCTCCACGGCCTCCTTCTGCTCCTGAGTGGTCAACTGAGCCACCAATTCGCTCTCGGGAGCAAGAACGAAGAAGGTAACACCAAACATGGTATCGGCACGAGTGGTAAAGATAGTAAACTCGGCATCGCTATCAGCCACCTTTATCTGTACCTCGGCACCCTCGCTTCGGCCTATCCAGTTCTTCTGAGTCTCCTTGATACTATCGCTCCAATCAATGGTCTGAAGGCCATCCAACAGACGCTGAGCATAAGCACTTACGCGCAAACACCATTGGCGCATCTTCTTCTGCTCCACGGGATAACCACCACGCACGCTCACACCCTCTACTACCTCGTCGTTGGCCAATACAGTACCTAGCTTGGGACACCAGTTAACCATCGTTTCGCCAAGAAATGCGATACGATAGTTCATCAGCGTCTGGCTCTTCTCCAGCTCGCTCATCGCTTGCCATTGCTCGGCGGTGAAGCATGGTTCTTCGCTACAAGATGCGGTAATACCCTCTGTACCCTTGGTCTCGAAATGAGCCACAAGGTCGGCAATGGGTTGTGCCTTACCTGCTACGGTGCAGAAGTATGAATTGAACATCTTCTGGAAGGCCCATTGTGTCCACTGATAATAACCAGGTGCACATGTTCTTACCTCTCTGTCCCAATCGAAGCAGAAACCAATCTTGTCCAACTGCTCACGATAGCGGTCAATATTCTGGAAGGTGGTCTTCTCGGGGTGCTGACCTGTCTGAATAGCATATTGCTCGGCAGGCAAACCGTATGAGTCGTAACCCATAGGATTAAGCACGTTGTAGCCCTGAAGGCGCTTGAAACGAGCATAAATGTCGCTGGCAATATAACCAAGTGGGTGTCCCACGTGCAAACCAGCACCACTGGGATATGGGAACATGTTCAAGACGTAAAACTTCTTCTTCGTTTCGTCTTCCTCTACATGGTATGTCTTATTGGCTACCCATTTGGCTTGCCATTTCTCTTCAATCTTCCTAAATTCGTAGTCTTTCATCGCGTTTTTAATATATTAAATTTTGCTACAAAGGTACAATTTAGTAGGCGGATAACAAAATATTATTCACTTTTTATTCACTTTGGCTCCATCTGCACTGGGATAAGCTTTTTTATTTAGGTCATTCATTTGACTTTTATCAAAGAGTTTTGATATAAATCAATAATTAAGTGTTATTTCTACAATTATTGCGCTCTTTTATTTCTAGTTTGTAAAATTGCCTTACCTTTGCATCAGATTTCCAGAGGGAAAGGTCCTGAGGGACAAAGAGAAAGAATTGTTTTAGGTTTTCAAAATATTAGATTAGGTTAAGTTTGTTTAGGTCAACACCACTCAAATATACTTGTTTAAGGTATTTTATATGGATTGATTTTCAGGTATTAAAAGAGTATTAGTTTGAGAGATTAATATAACATTAGTCATGGTGTGAAGGGCGCTAGGTTCGTGAGAATCGGCGCTCTTTTTTTATGCTACATATTTGTACTTAAAGTATTATTTCTTACATTTGCACCTAAAATATGGATATATTTCAGATATTCACATGAGCAACACAGAACACCTAAGAACACTTATGTCCATTACACCAGAGATGGATACAATTCTTTTGGAAGAACGCTTTGAACAAATAGCCTCAATGCTATTTAATAATTTTGCTATACAAAGTGATAATAAATTATTTTTGTTCAAAGAGATAGAATTCTATGTCTATAATAAGCAACACCGCGACATTATCACTCATCCACGTGCATCAAAAGCTTTGTGTTGGTATATCAATGACTTTGGCGGGATAGATCTTAACTTTAAGAGTAGTATAAAACGTGAAAGAAGAGTAAATAGTAGAGGAAAGAATGTTGAAAAGTATGTGTTAGATGATAGCGCATGCTTTGGTGGTATTCTCATTCGTCAATTGGAAGAAAAAGGAAGCGGAGATATTCTAAAAGGTCCATTAGCTTGTGCAGAATTATTCAGAAACTATGAAGCCACGGGACATAATATAAATAAGGATTTGCCCATACTTGTAGAGCATGATAATAAAAATGCTGGAGACATTATACCTAAGCATAGAGTTAATATATTGAGCTCAAAACAGAACGAAGTGAGTAAGGTAAACAACATCCTTTATCAATATCACGATAATGTTCAACCTACCAAGGAAATACTATACCAAGATTTCGTAAATTTTAAGGATAAACCTTATGGATATAAAAGATAAATTACTTCACGATGAAGTTACCAATGTGGTATATTTCTCACCTTGGCTAAACAATAAGGAAGTCGGACATATAGAATTCTATCAGCAATTATTACTTTTACTGAAAGAAATAGGTATTGATGTAAGGGAACTAAAATGTACAGAAGACTATTGGGCTCGTGACTATATGCCTATTCAATTGAATGAAAATGAATTTTTGAAATATCGCTATTACCCTGATTATCTTGTAAATACAAAATATATTAATACCATCACTGATTCGTCAAAAGTTTTGCGTGGTATGGGTATCCGTTGTCGTTCTACCAACCTAATTATTGATGGAGGTAATATGGTACCATGCGGATCTTACATTGTTATGACAGACAAAGTGTTTACAGAAAATAGAAAAAAGAAAAATGATGCAGATTTTAAAGCCTTGCTGGAAGCAGAACTAGGACACCCTGTTATTATTATACCCTGGAAACAACATAAAGACGATGTGTATGGTCATTCTGATGGTTTCATCAAATGGTGTGGAGGTAATCACATTTTGATGGGTAATCATGGGGATTGCTATCCCAAAGAAGCGGCTGACATTCGCCTGATTCTTGAAAGTTATGGCTTTGAAGTCAATGAAATGCGTTTCAAGGATAAGATAGATTCACCTTGTTATGACCTCAATTGGGCATACATCAACTTTCTACAAGTAGGAAAAAACATTATAATGCCTAAATTCAACATTGAAGAAGATGAAATTGCACAAAAATATATCCATGAAGCATTTCCTAATTGCACTATCAATCAAATTGAAATGACCAAAATAGCCCAAAAAGGTGGTGCGCTACATTGCATAAGTTGGAATATAAAGCAAACCCCTAATTCCTAGTTTTTCGGTACCAACCGATAAACAAAGAGTAAGTATCAACACACTAGTACAAATTTAATTTGGTGTAGTAGACTTTTTTCTGTACCTTTGCGTCAATTTTCACCTAATATAATATATTCTCCTATGGCAAAAGAAGCACTCACCCCGATGATGAAGCAATTTTACGATTTGAAGGACAAGCACCCCGATTGTGTCTTGTTGTTCAGGTGTGGTGACTTCTATGAGACGTACGGAGAGGATGCCGTCGTGGCCTCTGGTATATTGGGTATTACGCTCACCAGAAGGAATAATGGTGCCGGTGGCTCGGGACAATTGGAGATGGCTGGTTTTCCATACCATGCACTGGATACCTACTTGCCACGATTGGTGAGAGCGGGCCGCAGAGTGGCTATTTGCGACCAGCTGGAAGACCCGAAGCTAGCAAAAAAGCTGGTCAAACGCGGTATCACCGAGCTTGTTACCCCCGGTGTGGCAATGAGCGACAATGTCCTTTCATGCAAGGAAAACAACTTTCTGGCGGCCGTTCACTTTGGCAAAGGTGTGTGTGGTGTAGCTTTTCTGGATATCTCCACGGGCGAATTTATGACCAGCGAGGGAAGTATCTCTCACGTTGGTTCTCTGCTTTCCAACTTCTCCCCCAAGGAGGTTTTGTATGAGAGAGGCAAGGGAGACCTATTCAGAACTTCCTTCCCCGAGAAATACGTCACCTTTGAAATGGAGGATTGGGTATTCAACGAGCTAACGGCCAGGGGCAAACTGCTGAAGCACTTCGGTGTGAAGAACCTCAAGGGATATGGCATCGAGCATATCAAGGCTGGTACTACGGCATGCGGTGCCATTATGCAATACCTGGAGAATACACAACATACCCAATTGGGACACATACGCTATGTAGCTCGTATAGAGGAAGATAGATTCGTGCACATGGACAACTTTACCATGCGCTCGCTGGAGTTGCTTCGTCCAATGAGCCACGATGGCAAGTCGCTCATGGACATTATGGCTCGCACCACCACTCCCATGGGTGCTCGCCTGCTGAGCCGTTGGATGGTATTCCCACTGAAAGACCCCAAAGCCATTAATAGTCGTCTGGACGTGGTGGATTATTTCTTCCGCGACCTGGAAACACGAGATATAGTGTGCGAACAACTACAATACATAGGCGATATGGAGCGCATCATTTCGCGCATCAGCACCGGACGTGTGTCACCTCGCGACCTTCTCACTCTCACCACCGCGCTCCAAGCTCTGGTACCCATACATCAGGCATTGGTGGAGAGCGACTCTCCCGTCCTGCAAGAGATAGGCCTAAAGATAGACCTCTGCGAGGAGATGCGCGAGAGATTGAAGCACACCATTGCACCCGATGCACCATTGCTGGTGGCCAAGGGTGGCATCATAGCCAACGGTGTGAATGAGGAACTGGACGAATTGCGCTCACTGGCCACTGGTGGCAAGGAGTATCTCATCAAGCTCCAGCAACGAGAAGCCGAAAGAACTGGTATTCAGAGCCTTAAGATTGGTTATAACAACGTCTTCGGATATTATCTCGAGGTAAGAAACACCTATAAAGATCAGGTACCCGAGGAATGGATCAGAAAGCAAACCTTGGTGAATGCCGAACGATACATCACTCAGGAACTGAAGGAATACGAGGAAAAGATAGTCAACGCCGAGGAGCGCATTCATATCCTGGAGAACAAGATTTTTGCCGACATAGTGGTGTGGTGTGCTCGCTTCATCCCTGCCATACAAGCCAACTCCATGCTGGTGGCTCGCCTGGATTGTCTCATGTGCTTTGCCATCCTTGCCAGGGAAAATAAATACATCCGTCCTGTGGTGGACGACTCGAAAGAACTCTTCATCAAGCAAGGTCGTCACCCCGTCATCGAAACACAGATGTCTGCCGGTGAGCGCTACATCCCCAATGATGTCAAATTGGACACCGAAGACCAGCAAATCATCATCATCACGGGTCCTAACATGGCTGGTAAGAGTGCCTTGCTTCGTCAGACGGCTCTCATCACCCTGATGGCACAGATGGGTAGTTTCGTACCTGCCGAGAGTGCTCATATTGGTTATGTGGACAAGATTTTCACCCGTGTAGGTGCCAGCGATAATATCTCCCTGGGAGAATCTACCTTTATGGTGGAGATGAACGAGGCGGCTTCTATCCTCAACAATATCTCTGAGCGCTCGCTGGTGCTCTTTGACGAATTGGGCAGAGGTACCAGCACCTATGATGGCATCAGCATAGCATGGAGTATAGTGGAGTATATTCACGAGAATAATCGTGGCAAGGCTCGCACACTCTTTGCCACTCATTATCACGAGCTGAACGACATGGAGAAGTCCTTCCCCAGGATACACAACTATAATGTCAGTGTGCTGGAAAAGGATGGTGGTATTATCTTCCTGCGCAAGCTGGAACCTGGTGGAACTGCTCACTCGTTTGGTATCCATGTGGCACGCCTGGCTGGTATGCCTCATAGCATAGTAGAACGTGCCGAAGTTATCCTCCAGCAACTGGAAGAGGAGCGCAAGCACGAGGATGTGGGCAATGGCATAGCAGCTGGCAAGAAGGTGGAAAGCGATAGCGGTACTCAGTTGAATTTCTTCCAATTAGACGACCCCATACTGGAGGAAATACGCCAACAGATACTTACCATCGACATCAATAACCTTACTCCCATCGAGGCTCTCAACAAGCTCAATGAGATTAAGCGCCTAATCAAATAAGAACGGTACCCGAAAAGGATAAGCACCCAGAAGGGTAAGGAAATACACCATCAAAGCCTGGGAAATGCCTTTCCTTACTCGGGAGAGAATTTCCTGGCTCTTGGAAATAGATTTTTGTCCCCGGAAATGGATTTTCAATCTTCGGGAAGTGTGATTTCGCCAGCAAGACTGGTATTCAGTTGCTTCAATATCTCCTCCTTGGTATAATCCTGTCCCAGAAGGAACATCAGCTTGGTCACGGTGCCTTCCAGCGTGCCATCATAACCATTTACGGCTCCTGCTTGCAAGAGTTGAAGACCCGTTTCGTATCTGCGCATCTCCACCGAGCCTTGCGAGCATTGGGTGATATTCACCAAAATTACTCCACGACTATCCAATTCCTTCAATTTCTCAAAGAGCCAGGGCTTCTGTGGTGCATTGCCCGAGCCGTAGGTTTTAATCACAAGAGCACGAAGGTTTTTCATCTGCATCACCACATCCACGTATTCTCGCTGAATACCGGGGAAGAGCGTAAGGATGAAGATACCTGTGCCAAAGGAATAATGTGGCTTTAGGGGGAGGTAAGGGTTTGGTCGTCTGATGAGTATGCTATCAAACTTGATACGTATGCCAGCATCTGCCAGGGAAGGATAATTGAACGAGCGAAAGGCATTGAATCCCTCGGCATTAATCTTGGTGGTACGATTGCCACGCAACAATTTGTTTTCAAAGAAGATACACACCTCTGGCACCATAGGCATACCATTGGCATCACGAGCAGCTGCTATCTCTATCGATGTGAGCAAATTTTCTCTTCCATCTGTGCGCAACTTACTTATGGGCAATTGGGCACCTGTGATGATGACAGGCTTGGCTAGATTCTCCAAAGTAAAGCTCAGTGCCGATGCCGTAAATGCCATGGTATCTGTACCATGAAGCACTACAAAACCATCATACTGGTCATAATTGTCGGCTATCACCTGAGTCATCTTCACCCAATACTTTGGCTCCATATCGCTCGAATCGATGGGAGGATTGAACGTATAGGAATCTATGTGATAGGGGAAACGCTTGAGCTCAGGCACATAGAGCTGGAATTTCTCAAAATCAAAGTTCATCAGAGCACCCGTCTCGGGGTTCTCAGTCATACCGATGGTACCTCCTGTGTAAATAATCAGGATGGAAGGAGTTTTTGTTGCGTTCATGCTACAAAGATACAACATAAATCGCCTTTATCCGTTATATTTTGGGGATAATTTTTAAATGGCACCACTTTTCAGGAATCCCACATGGGCAAGCATACCATAGGGTGTAGTCAAAAATCCCGTTTAGAATAGATACCATACGCTAAAGCTGTACATGAAGAGAGAGAGAGGGTACAAAAAAACTACCCGATTACCTAAAGTTGGAAGGTAATCAGGTAGTCAGGTAGTCAGTTATTTTTCGTCAGTATCAAATAGATGAAAATGTACTTGTATGCTATTTGTAGCTAGCGTGCACCACATTATCCACATTGAAGCCAGAGGTCATCAGTATGGGGCTTGTGCCACGAGTATCGCGTGGATTCCATTTGATGCTGATTACCTTGCGCTCGCCTGGCAAGAGGTGGAAATAGTTGTCAGAGTACTCTACGGGCAGAATCTGCTCGCCATCAGAACCAATCAAATTCATACGTACCATCAAGGCAGGAATATCGCTCACGTTGGTAACCACGATGTTATTGGAATTATCATTGGAATAAGACAGTTGCAAATCGGCATGCTTCATGCACCACAATTCACTATGCGACTTGTTACCCCATAGGAAATATGTGTTGGTAGAGAGCAACTCGCCATTGAACTCTGAGATAGCCTCCAGACGAAGCATTACAGATACCTCGGCATTGGGAGCTAGTGCCTCGAAGCAATTCACGGTAGAGTCAGTGGGCAGATGCTTGGAGATGGTCTTGCTCCATACCTCCTTGCCCTCCAGGGTGTACATCTTGGCAATGACCTTTACATCGTGAGCAGGCTTCATCAGGTTGACCAATTGCACCTGAGCGGTGGAAGCATTGTACTGAACGTGCAAGGGCTCGCAAGCCTTCTTGATACCGAAGAGAGCCGCGGTGGGGTCAAAGTAATAGTCGTAGGTCTGCCACACCATTGAAGGCCAACAAGAATGACTCATCCAAATGATAAGACCCTGGCGCTGGAGATTGGCACTCTCATACATAGCACGATAGCCTTCGAAGTTCTGCCACTGAGCCAAAGAGGTGTACATATCAGCAGGATGCATACCTGCAGGTACGGTATAATCACCAAAGCGTTCGTGAGTCAGTTGATTGAAGGTAGAACCATACTGAGCACCCTTCTGAGTAAAGTCGTGCTTACCCCAGAATTCGTTTTGTGGCCACAAGTGCTCGGGAGCTAGCATACGCTTGAGACTCTCAAAATTGGGCACATTAGGCATACCACGCTCAGAGTGCAACTTACCTGTCTGTATCTCAAAGTATTCCTTTGTGGGCAATGCTCTGTAGGGGCCATGTCCGCTCACGCCATCATCGGCAGAGCTGGGGAAATAGAGAGCACCAGGCACCAGTTTCTGTACCAATTGGCTCAATTGCTTGTCCAAAGTTTCTGGGGGATAACCCTCATTACGTCCGCAATAGAGTGCTATGCTGGGATAGCGACGAATACGACGTACATAGTCGTTGGCATTGGCCATGAACATGGGCTCGTTGTGAGGATTAGGTCCGTCGGCAGGGTTAGCCAACCAGAAGTCTTGCCATACCATGATACCATGTCTGTCACAAGCCTCGTAGAACTCCTCATCGCCTGTCTGTCCCACCCAGTTGCGAATCATAGTGCAATTCATCTGCTTGTGATAATCCACCGCTATGTTGTATTCACGTCCACGATAGTTGAGGTGATTTTCAGAGAATCCCCAGTTGCCACCAAGAGGAATGAAGCGCTGACCATTAATATATAATTGTAGGCGAGACATCTCTTCGGCAAAGGTTACCTGGCGAATACCTGTCTGATAATTCAATCTGGAAGCGTAAACAACCTCGGGAGATTCATCATGTAAAACGAAATAATAACCAGCGCTGTACAAATGTGGGTCGCCATAGCCATTAGGCCACCAAAGCTTCATCTGCTGGTTCTTCAATTGTGGGTACTCGTCGGGAGAGAACACAAACTCAAGCTCGGAATGTGGAGCAAGGAAAATATCCTTTTCAAAACGAATATCACCAATAAATCCATGTAGAGTACCTTGAACGGGAG
>JAFOCV010000002.1 GCA_017381015.1 Bacteroidaceae bacterium | reverse complement strand
GCGCACGTCACCACCCTGGGTCTGGGCGATTGCGTGGAAAGCCTCACTCTGACCAACGCCAAGTACAAGGTGTACGTGGAGCAGCGCACCGTATCGCGCAGCGCCCTCCGTGGTCCCGACAGCACCGTACTTCGCCTGGAGATGGATGCCCTCTACAAGTACGTCACCACCGTAGCCTTTGCTCACAATGTGGTGACTCCCTCCGAGGACATAGACCACTTCATCTTCTACGTGAACGACATCCTCTCCGAGGTCAATACCTCCTACAACCAGCGCATGGCCGCTAGAACTGAAAGCGGAAAGGGGAAAACGGAAAACTCCGTAGAAACGGGAAACGGAGAGGTGAGCCCCGAAGGCTCTGAGCCCTCTGAGCCCGTCGAGGGCTCTGAGGAGGGAGAGGGATAGGAAGGCCTAGGAGACCCTAGGAAGTCCTAGGAAAGCCTAGGAGGCCCTAGGAATCTCTAGAAAATCTAGAAAATCTAGAAAGTCTAGAATCTCTAGAAAGTCCCGAAAAATCAAGAAAGGACGTGACTCTCTATTGAGCCACGTCCTCTATCTTATTTCTAGAGATTTGGGGAGAGGGGAATTACTTCACCACTACCTTTTCTCCATCTACGATGTACATGCCTGCGGGGAGACCCTGAATAGTGGCGCCTACATACTGGCCAGAGAGGGTGTATACACCCTTCATGCCTGCGGGGATTACCTGGCTCTGCTCCAGATCCTCGATACCGGTGATAACGGCGGGAGCCTGCTTGTCGCCCAAGTACAATGAGAATACGCCCAATGACAAGCCCCATGAGTCACCATCAGGACCAAAGCCGCTACGGATACCATTGTTGCCATTGCCAGTACGGTCAAGTACGTTGCCACCGGTCTGGTCGAAGTCATAGTATACCAATAGGCCATTGGTGCTGACATGCTCTGCAATACCGGTCAAGTGTGCATTGCAGGTAGCAGAAGCACCAGAAACACCAGCATAAGCGGTTGTCCAGAAACGGAACTCATCGATAGCACCATTCATAGGAGCACCCTGGCCCATTGAGATAGATGCAAGAGACTCGATAGCGTCCTTGTTGACATCAGTGTTGATGGTGGCAAAACGCTCTGCATTGCGGAAGAATACCAATGTGCCAGCGGTGTTGCGACGTACGGCATAGTGGTTCCACTCGCCTGGGATAACGTAGCCCTCGTTGGTGCTAACGGTAACACCGTTGATGGTAACGCTCATTGCGCCACGTTCCTCAACCTTGAACTGCAACTTACCCTCGGCATCACCGATACCCCAGCATGCCTTGTCCACAGAAGAAGGATTAGCCCAGAATTCGATAGTGAATTCGGTAAGAGTCTTACCAATGGGAACCTCTACCTTGGAAGTAGACTTAGAGAATGAGAGACCATTCTTGGAGTCGTCGTTCAATACGGTAAGTGCAGCAGCCTTAGTAATGCTGCTTTCACCAAGGCTATTGCTTGCCTTCAAGGTGATATCGTACTTGCCAGGATATGTGGGCTTCCAAGCCTGGTTGGCATTGCCCTCCTGGATGGTTACCTTCTGAGCCTTGCTGTCCAAAATCCATTCAAAGTCGGTAGCGCCATAGCGTGAGGTGCTCTGGAACTCGGTATAAGTACCCTTGACCACGAAAGGCTTAACGACATTGAAGTCTGCCTTGGGAGCCACGCTGGTGGTGGTAATGGTGTCTGAGCTCTCGGCTGTGCGACCATCGGCAGCTGTTACCTTGAGAGTAACGATGTACTCGCCTGGAGCCTCATAGCTGGCTGCAGCCTTGGCACCGTATTGCTTCTCTTCATCAGCACCGGGCAATATCCACTCGTAGCTGCAAGCAGCTGCATAGTTGACAACATTCAAGCTAACATTATCGCCACAGGGCAATACATCGTGGCTCATGGTGAATGATGCATCGAGTGCAGGAGCAGCGGCTACCTCCACCTGAACGGTGTCGGTGTATTCCTTGCCCTTATAGTTGATACCGCGCACGCTAACCTCGTATGTACCAACCTCGTCAAATACCACGGTGGGAGAAATCAGGCGCTTGCCTTCGATACCGCATGCGGGAATGGTCCAGTAGAGGTCGTTGATAGCCTCGGTATAAGTAGCACGTAGGGTAACGGGGACACCTGCGTATACATTCTCGGCGGGGTCAATAGATAGCTTGGCAGCTATGTTGGTCTCCACTAGTGCCAGAGAAGGACTAACCTGAGGATTAGCAGATACGTTGTGAATCTGAGCGTGGTTGCCAGCAATACAATCGCGCATGTAGAACTTGCCATCAGCACCCTCGAATACATCACCCTTGTAGTAAGCCAAGAGGCCCTGAGGCATTACGTTGCCATAGAACTCCTGACGGCGTACCTTGATGGTAGAACCCTTGATCTGAGCCTCTGAGCGAGCGTGGTCCCAAATACGGATTTCGTCGTACTTGGCATTCTGTGCGCTATTACCTGATGATGCAAAGACATAGTCACCGAAGCCACCAATACCGCTATAGTTCTTAGTAGAAACTGAAGCGTCCTTGACAGCATTGCGATAGAGAGTCATCTTGCCACCTTGGATTACAAGTGCTACGTGGGTCCATGTACCTGCTACGAAGGGCTGGTTGCTATTGGCACGTGCGCCGGTATCCCAACCGTAGGTGAAGCGACCATCAGAGTTGAAGTGCTGCATGAAAGTACCCCAACCGGGACCAGCCGAGTTGTTCCAGTTCTTGAACTGACTGGGATTAATCCAGAACTCGATGGTGCAATCCTTGTAGTGATTCTGGAATACATTGGGGATGGTGAAACCTGCGTTCTCCACCTCCATTGCTACGTTGTTCTGCTGGATAGCAGCTGTGCATACAACCTTGGAGCTCTCTGTACCATTCTCGTACACAGCTGTTACGGCAAATTCGTCTGCTGCCTCGGTGCTATAGGTAGTCTCCTTGGTATTGCCTACCAAAACGCCATCCTTATATATATTATACGAAGCTACGGTGTAGCTGCACTTGTTGGGCACGTTCCATGTCAAGAGGCCATCAGCGTAGGACAGGTTGTTGACGGGCTCATAACCAGGGCCATAAACGATGGTGCTGATCATCAGCTTCTTGCCTTCCTTAGTGATTTCGAAGGTCTCGCCACCCAGGTCAAACTGGCTCTCGATACCAGCCAGGTTGTGCTCCATGTCCAGGATGCTAGCCTCGTAGATCTTACCCGAACCCTTGTTGGCTTCCTTCTTACGATTGATGATGAAGAAGTACTTCAAAGGCTTGTTCTGGTCAAAACCTGCGCTGAAGTCAGTCATATCATAGCAGAACTCCATGGGGGCCTCGTTCCACTTGCTACCCCACTTACCCAACATAGGAATAGCGGGAGCTGGGTCTGTATTACCATTGTTACCGTCACCTGCATAGCGGAAGTGGTGCATGTCCATTACGCTCTCGGGCTCGGTGGCATTGAGGTCAGAACTGATACCTACCTGAAGGAGCATCTCGCTTCGGTGGGTATAGTCCATCTTCAACTTGATGACACGTGTGGGACGGAAGTTCTTACGAGCGTGATAAAGCTCACCACTCCAGTAACCACCAGTCATGGCACCTGTCTTCTGGTCGCTGACGGGACCTGCATACTTGTAGGGACAATAGATGAAACCCTCGTTGCACCAGTTACCCCAGCTGTTTACGATAATCCAAGCACCCTTCTCGTCCTTAGACACCTCACCAGCTATACCATTACCGTCAAGGTCAAACTCGATACGGTCGTCCCAACCAACCATTGTCACGGCGTGGTCCACCTGAGTACCCCAACGATGCACATAATACTTACCATTCACACCAGCTGCCTTGTTGGCCTCGGTGTAAGGAATCTCGTGCCATACACCACCTGATGCCACACCAAGACCGATAAGACCACCAGTCTTGAAGTCGCCATCACCAGCATGATTGTAGAGCCATGCCTTGGCAGCAAGACGACCTTCCTTGGTATCAACGGTCAAGGGATTGGATGTGGGACGAAGCATACGATTGCCAATGGCATTCATCCACTTGTCATAACCGGTCATCCAACCGAAGTAGTTGTTGGTCTCTTCCTGATAACCGAAGAGAGAACTATAGGTACGACCGCCATAGGTAGCCACATTGGGCACACCCACGTACTCTACGAATGCATCCTTGCCTGAGTTACCATTGGTGAGCAACCATACAAAGTGCGAAGGATACTGGTTTTCGGGCAAACTGGCATCCAAGTCGCGCAAGGCATTGATTTCGTGAGTAAACATGTAGCAGATACGGCTGGCACTACCACAAGAACCACCATCCTGATTGAACACAGGGGGGAAGTACTTGGTATCTGCATTGTTCCAGTATTCAGGCAACTTGGTGGTAGAGGCAGCACGTGACTCGGCCTCTCCTTCCTGAGGAACAAACTTCATAAGGCGAGGTTCTGATGGATATGCCTTCCTTGGGTCAACATAATCAGGATACTTCTCGCGATTCACAGGTACGTCCTGTGCGTACGAGCTTGCTGCTACTGCACAACAAGCCAGCAAACATAGCGTAAGTTTTCTCATAGATCGCTTTTCGTTTTGTTTTGGTTATTTTTATTGCTTATTATTCTAAACTCGTCACAAATTTAGTAATTTTAAAATTATTACAAATCATTTATACATTTTTTAACACTCTAATACCCTAGTTTGTAAGTTCCAAATTGCATACACAAGGTATTAACACCTCTCTTTTGCTTGTTAAAACCTTAAAAAGCGGGTATTCTTTGGGCAATTAATCTCCACTTTGACTAAAGTCTAAGGTACTAACGCTCGGAAATATTCAAATAAATTTGATATTTCGCTCGCATAATCGTACTTTGAGTCACACTCTAAGTTACTAACGCTCGGAAAAATCAAAATTCTTTTGCTTTTTCGCTCGCTTAATCGTAACTTTGCACCCAAAATAAGAGATGATGGAGCCTAAGCACATACAAATCAAGGACTACAACTATCCTCTACCCGATGAAAGGATAGCCAAATTTCCACTTGCCGAGAGAGATACCAGCAAACTATTAGTGTATCAACAGGGCAACATCAGCCAAGACCATTTCCGTAACCTTCCAGATTATCTGCCTCAGGGTGCTTTGATGATTTTCAACAACACTCGTGTGGTCAGAGCCCGTCTGCACTTCAGAAAATCCACTCCCACACAAAATGAGAACTCGCTTGGCGCTCTGATAGAAATCTTCATCCTTGAACCAGCCATGCCGGTGGAGTATCAGGAGAACTTCCTCAGCAGAGGCAAATGCTCGTGGTATTGCATGGTGGGCAACCTGAAGAAATGGAAGACCGGAGCCTTACACCAGGAAATATGCATCGGACAGGAAAGGGTCACTCTTTCTGCCTCTCGCACTGGCACTCATGGCACCAGCCACGAGATAGAATTCTCATGGGATAGCAATCACACTTGGGCAGAGGTGCTCGAGGCAACAGGCGAACTACCCATTCCTCCATATCTCAACAGAAACACAGAACAGAGCGACCTGACCACATACCAAACCGTCTACTCAAAGATCAAGGGTAGCGTGGCTGCTCCCACGGCTGGTCTTCACTTCACCCCCGAGGTGCTCTCCACGCTGGACGCTCATGGTATAGACCGCGAGGAGGTGACTCTGCACGTGGGTGCCGGTACGTTCAAGCCCGTCAAGAGCGAGGAGATTGGCGACCACGACATGCACACGGAGCATATTGCCGTGAGACGCGAAACGATAGAAAAACTCATCCGATACGAGGGCAAAGCCATAGCCGTGGGCACCACCAGCGTGCGCACCCTGGAGAGCCTCTACTATATGGGCATTCTGGCCATGCAGGGCAAGGAAGACCTGCACGTGGAGCAATGGATGCCCTACGAGAGCGACACAAAGGGAATAGACACCTGTCAGGCGCTCTGTGCCCTGCTGGAATATATGGACAAGCGCAACATCGACGTGCTTCACTCCAGCACTCAAATCATCATCGCTCCTGGGTATGACTTCCACATTGTGAAGGTAATGATCACCAATTTCCATCAGCCTCAGAGCACCCTGTTGCTCCTGGTCAGCGCCTTTGTCAAGGGCGATTGGCATAGCATCTATGATTATGCTCTGGCCAATGACTTCCGCTTCCTTTCCTACGGAGATAGTAGCATACTCATTCCATAATCTCCCCAAAAAATCATCCTCACCTATGGCTATCATGCAAGACAATAAAGAAGAACTGCTACCCATCGTAGACCTGGATGGTAACATCATCGGTGCAGCCACTCGTGGCGAGTGCCACAATGGTTCTAATCTGCTACACCCCGTGGTGCACCTGCATGTATTCAACGCCCAGGGGGATTTGTACCTGCAGAAGCGCCCCGAATGGAAGGACATACAGCCCGGCAAGTGGGACACCGCCGTGGGAGGACATGTGGATTTTGGAGAAAACATACATGCGGCTCTCTTGCGCGAGGCTCAGGAAGAACTGGGCATCGATGCCAAGGATGCCGAACTGATTGATAAATACGAATTTACATCCGAGCGCGAGCACGAACTGATTTTTGCCCACAAGATAACCACCAGCACCGATATCACTCCTAGCGCCGAGACCGATGGTGGCAAATTTTGGACTTTGCAAGACATCAGAGATGCCATCGGCAAGGGGGTACTGACTCCTAACTTCGAACAGGAATTCGTTCGCCTCTTTTCCGAAGAGCAACAATAGAATCTCACACGTATACTAACAAACAATACAAAATTATACATCAAGGAATGAAAAAGAATCTAGAAACTATTTGCATACATGGCGGCTGGAAAGCTGGCAAAGGCGAGCCTCAGCAGTTGCCCATCTACCAAAGTACTACCTTCCGCTACGAGACCAGCGACCAGATGGCCAAGCTCTTCGACCTGGAAGAGAATGGTTATTTCTACACCCGTCTGGCCAACCCCACCAACGATGCCGTAGCCAAGAAGATTGCTGCACTTGAGGGTGGTATCGGTGCCGTACTCACCTCATCGGGTCAGGCGGCCAACTTCTACGCCATCTTCAACATCTGTCAGGCTGGCGACCATTTCATCACCTCTAATAATATATATGGTGGTACTTTCAATCTGTTTGGTGTCACCCTGAAGAAGCTGGGCATCGAATGTACCTTCATCGACCAGGACTGGGACGACGAGCGCATCGAGGCTGAGTTCCGCCCCAATACCAAGTGCTTCTTTGGCGAGACCATCAGCAATCCTGGCGGTCGCGTGTTTGACATCGAACGCTTTGCCAAGATGGCTCACAAGCATGGTGTGCCCCTGATTGTGGACAATACCTTTGCCACCCCCATCAATTGCCGTCCCTTCGAGTGGGGTGCCGACATCGTTACTCACTCTACCACCAAGTACATGGATGGTCATGCCAGCCAGGTGGGTGGTTGCGTAGTGGATAGTGGCAACTTTGATTGGGAAAGCCAGCACGACAAGTTCCCCTGCCTGACCGAGCCCGATGAGAGCTATCATGGTCTTACCTACACCACCGCCTTCGGCAATATGTCTTATATCACCAAGATGGTGGTTCAGCTCATGCGTGACCTTGGCAGCATCCCTGCTCCTCAGAATTCATTCTTGCTCAATATCGGTCTGGAAACCCTTGCCCTGCGTATGCGCCAGCATTGTGCCAACGCCCAGAAAGTGGCTGAATGGTTGGAGAAGAACGAGAAGGTGGGTTGGGTCAACTATGCTACCCTACCCTCAAGTCCCGACTATGCTCTGGCTCAGAAGTACTTGCCCAATGGCGCATGCGGTGTGATTGCCTTCGGTCTGAACGGTAGTCGCGAAGAGGCTATCCGCTTCATGGACAACCTGGACTTCATCTCCATCGTCACCCACGTGGCAGATGCTCGTACCTGTGTGCTGCATCCCGCCAGCCACACCCATCGTCAGCTGAGCGAGGAACAATTGCGCGAAGCAGGAATCTCTCCCGACTTGGTGCGCCTCTCTGTAGGTATCGAGAATGTGGATGACATCATTGCCGACCTCCAGCAGGCCATGGACAAGATGTAAGCAGAGGTAAGAAATATCAGGCGGGTGCCCGAGAAGCGGAGCGCTCGCCTTGCTTATTAGGAAGGATATAGTAACCCTAAAATACACTAAAAGTTATGTTTAACAATTTTCATGGATTCCATCTGATTGAGGAACTCCACAAGAGAAACCTTGAGAGGGCAGCAAAGCGCCTCAATAGCAAGGTAGTCAAGATTCTGTTGGCCATAGCAGCTACACTGACCATTTGGTTGCTACCAGCCGAATCATTTGGTATGGCCAATCTCACTGTAGTAGAGCAGCGCATCATTGGCATCTTCGTGTTTGCCACCGTGATGTGGATTATGGAGGCTATCCCTGCATGGACCACCTCGCTCATTGCCGTGGTATTGCTTCTGTTTATGGTGTCTACCAGTGCGCTGAAACCCTTCGTTGATGGCTATGAGGCTGAGCAATTGGGCACTATCCTCAAGTACGAGGACATCCTGCACTGCTTTGCAGACCCCATCATCATGCTATTCATCGGTGGTTTTATCCTGGCTATCGCTGCCACCAAGTATGGCCTGGATGCTACCATTGCTCGCGTATTGCTCAAGCCCTTCGGCACTCAGTCACGCTTCGTGATGCTTGGTTTCATTATGGTAACTGGCTTGTTCTCAATGTTTGTGAGCAACACCGCTACTGCAGCCATGATGCTGGCATTCCTTGCTCCCGTATTGAAGGCTCTGCCTGCTGATGGCAAGGGCAAGATTGGTCTTGCACTCTCTATCCCCGTGGCTGCCAACATTGGTGGTATGGCTACTCCCATCGGTACTCCTCCAAATGGTATCGTTCTGAAGTATTTGAACGACCCCGCAGGTATGAACATGAACATCGGTTTCGGTGATTGGACAGCATTCATGTTCCCTCTCACCATCGTGCTTTTGTTCCTTTCATGGATTATCCTTCTGAAGATGTTCCCCTTCAAGCAGAAGACTATCAACCTGGAGATTCCCGACAATTCCAAGAAGAGCTGGCGCACCACATTGGTATACATCACCTTCTTTGCCACTATCCTCATGTGGATGTTCGACAAGTACCTAGGTGTTAAGACCAATGCCGTGGCTATGTTCCCCGTAGCTGTATTCTGTGCAACTGGTATCATTGACCGTCGCGACCTGGAGCAAATCAACTGGAGCGTACTCTGGATGGTGGCTGGTGGTTTCGCACTGGGCGTAGCGCTTAACAAGTCTGGCTTGGCTTCTAATATGATTGATGCCATCCCCTTCAACACATGGTCACCCCTATTGGTAATCATCGGTTCGGGCTTGGTATGCTATGCTATGAGCAACTTTATCTCGCACACAGCTACTGCAGCTCTATTGGTGCCCATCTTGGCGGTAGTAGGCATGAGTATGACCAACGAACTAGCCGGCGTAGGTGGTGTATCTACCCTCCTAATCGGTGTTGCACTTTGCTCATCTGTAGCAATGGTTCTTCCCATCAGTACTCCTCCCAATGCTTTGGCACACGCTACTGGTCTTATCGAGCAGAAGAGCATGATGAAGATTGGCCTCATCCTTGGCTTCCTCAGCATGGCTATCGGCTACGTGCTTCTCATCTTCTTGGGTAGCAATGGCATGATTTAATAAGAACTGAAAATCTGAATTCCTAGTCTAAGGACTAAGGCCGAAAGGCTAAAAATAGTGAAGCGGCAGCTTGGCGATAAAACCAGGTTGCCGCTTCTGTATATTTTGAAGGTTGGGGACCACTCCCTTAGGGCAAATATGACCATTTTCACACCTTCGTACATCTCCGACGGGGTAAATATGACCATTTTCAAGGTTTCCGACGTCTCGGACGGCTGAATATGACCATTTTCAAGGTTTCCGACACCTCGGACGGCTGAATATGACCATTTTCAAGGTTTCCGACGTCTCGGACGGCTGAATATGACCATTTTCAAGGTTTCCGACGCCTCGGACGAGTGAATATGACCGTTTTCAAGGTTTCCGACGCCTCGGACGAGTGAATATGACCGTTTTCAAGGTTGGTAAACAAAAACAATGGCAACCCAGCACCATCGCCAAGCTGCCATTGCGTTTTATAGAATGTCCTTTCTCAGTAGGCTATACTGAGCTTGCATTTTTTCTGATTACTTCACCACAATTTCGTCAAGGAACAACCATCCCATGCGAGCAGTGCGAGGACACTTGATGTGGATGTATCTAGCCTTTACAGGTTCTACAAGCTCTACATTGTATGGAGCTACAACGTATGGAGTTTCATACTGATTGCTGGGCATAGGAGTAGATGCTTCCACCAACTGGCTATTGTCCTCGGCAAGGAAAGTCATCTGCACCTCGGCTGGCAAATAAATCTCAGGACCAAGAATCTGTAGGAAAGATAGCGAAACGTTAGATACTTCCTTCTCCTGACCCAAGTCCACCTGCAAGTCAATATTGCGGATGAAGCCCTGCCAACGCTGGTCGTTGTTGTTCCAAGTACCACACACACCATCGGTGAGGGTGCTATCACCACCAGCCTTGTAATAACTATTGTAAGGATTGTTGTAAGTTACCTTAGCACCTAGAGCCATGTGCTCTACTGGTTGCAAAGACTCCTTGCGCTGACCATACTCGTTGGCCAAGTCGAAAGCATTGATACCAGCCTGGCGCATGCTATCGGTCACATTGATAGCCCACTTGTGGAACTCCTCATAAGAACGCTTATTGGCCAAGCCACGCTCTGCGATTGCCAGGGCACGAGGCCACAACTGATTCTCCAATATCTCGGGAGTGGGAACGTACTCGGTGAAGATACATGCCTGCACACCCAACAAGCGACCTGTGGACTGAGCCTCAGCACAGAGAGCACTATCCAGGGGAACCTCATAAATGTGTGAAAGGGGACGATAACCACCCATTGCCTCGGGCTGAGACATGGGTTCATCCTGATAGCTATCCAAATAGCACCAGTTGCTGGGGCATAGTATCACGTCGTGGCCCAAGCGGATAGCCTCGGTAGCTGTATCTGGATTGCGCCAAACCATGATTACCTGATTGCTATCTGCAGGATTGTCGGTCAAGCCCTCATCCCATACTATCATTCTCTTGCCCAGGTCTTCCACTATCTTCTGAATGCGACGCATAGCCTCGGGCTGCTTGCCCTTCTGAGTAGCTGACTCATCACCACCTACGTGAATATATTCAGAGGGGAAGATATCAGCCACCTCTGCCAAAACGTCGGCCATGAACATATAGGTGCTATCCTTTGACATATCCAACTCGGAATGGTTGTAACCTAGCCATGGATATGCAGCCACCGTCTCCTCGCTATGTGCAGGGAACTCTATCTCGGGCACTATGGTGACACCGCGCTCTGCCGCATAAGCCACCAAGGCACGCATCTCTTCTTGAGAATAGAAACCACCAAAACCATTCTTGCTATCAGAGAAGGCAGGAGTAAACCACTCATTGCCCTTGGTCTCTGCTGTTGGACGTGGACGCACTGCCCACCATTCCTTCCAGGTCTGATGTGTACGCCATGCACCAACGTCGGTCAGACGGGGATATTTCTTTATCTCCAAGCGCCAACCAGCAGCATCTGTCAGGTGCAGGTGCAATACGTTCAAGCCATAACGGCCCATCAAGTCTATCTGGCGCTCCAACACCTCTATGGGATAGTAATGACGGCTCACGTCTATCATCACACCGCGCCACTCTATAGGTCTGTGCTGCTGCAATGGATTCTCCTCTGCTTTGTTGCATGAAAGCAAGCATAAGCCAGCACAAAATATTGTAAATAATAACTTCTTCATATAATTTTCTAATAATCGATAAAATAGATGCTATAGATGCTATAGATTTTATAGATTCTATAGATAATCGCTCATCGCTAAACGCTAATCGCTAGTCGCTAGTCGCTAGTCGCTAATCGCTAATCGCTAATCGCTCAACGCTAATCACGAACAGGCACACCACCCTTGAAAGAGCCATGCACCTCGCTCACTCCGGCCTCATTGACTATCTGCATATAGTTTTCGGCACTCACTCCTGCTCCCGCCAGGATACACAAGCGACCGGCAGATGCTTCTACCAACTGCTTTAGCATGGGAATACCTTGCACAGCTGAGGGCTGCTGACCCGAGGTGAGCAAACGATTGCATCCCATGGCAATAATCTCTTCCAGGGCCTGCATAGGATTACTGCACACATCAAAGGCACGATGGAAAGTAATACCCAGTTCTTTAGCATCAGCATGCTCCTTTTGCCACTCACGAGCCACGGCTATCCACTTCTGGCAGGTGGGAATGTCTAGTGCGCCATCCTTTGTCAATGCTCCTATCACTATACCGTCCACACCTTCCTCGAGCGACATGATTATCTCCTGGCTCATCTGATTGACCTCGGCTTCATTATAAACGAAATCGCCTTCGCGAGAACGAACCAGCACGTGCACCTTCACACCATTGGCATGGCAGATGGTTACGGCTTCACGGATATCTTCCCTAGAGGGTGTAAGACCGTCCAGCGCCAGGTCACGACACAATTCTATGCGGTCGGCACCACCTTCCACAGCACGGTGTACACTGGCCAGGTCAGGACAACAAACTTCTATCAACATATCTTGTATTCTTTCTTTTTATTCTCGATTAAACAAGTTGCAACAGCTCTCATTTAACAAGAAATCCTCTCCTCCTGAATTATACTCCGGGAGAAGAGGATTATGAATATATTTCTTACTGCAATACCAATACGTAGTCTACCACGTCCACCTTGCCAGGCAAAGTGATGGTGATACATTCCTTGGTCTTCTTGAAGTTAACCTTGGCACCACCAACGAATTCTGTTACCGACTTAACCTTACGCTCAAGGGGAAGGTGAAGAATACGCTCACCGTTTTCGTTCATCTCTATCTCATTCAGAGCAGTGATGTGCAGGTACAACTTGCCATCCTTCTGAGTGCTTACGCCCCACTTCTGTGGCTTGATGTCACCAGCGTCGGTGCCATAGATGGTCTCTCCGTAAACTGATGTCCACTCGCCCAATGATTTCAAGCGGTCTAGAGCCACAGCTGGCAATTCACCATTGGGCTGGGGACCGACGTTCATCAATAGGTTAGCGCCCTTACCAGAGGTGTTAATCAACAAGCGGATAATATCGTCAGCAGTCTTATAGTTGGTGTCAATCACCTTATAGCCCCACATACCGTTCATGGTCTGACAGGTCTCCAAAGGCAAACGGCTCACCTTAGCAGCATGCTTTGCAAAACCGCTGGTCATCTCGCCTGGGAGGTCGCGCTCAAATATCTGAATATCCTCGCCTTCCTGGGGTGCACCATGATGGTTGTTACCTACCAGACATGCGGGCTGCAAACGGTGAATCATCTCGTACTGACCGGGCAACTGCCAATCGAAGGGAACGGTATCCTCCTCGTGGTCCCACCAACCGTCAAACCAGATAGAACCAACTTCACCATACTCGGTAAGAAGCTCGGTCAACTGTGCATTCATAAACTTGTAATAGTTGTCCCAATCGGCTGTGGCCAAAGTCTTACCACAATTGGTACCTGTGCGTCCCATGGGATAATCATCGCGCATCCAGTCGATATGGCTGTAGTACAAGTGCAAGCGGATACCCTCTTCCTTACAAGCCTGTGCCAATTCCTTCAATACGTCACGACCAAAGGGAGTAGCCTCCACGATATTGAACTTGCTCTGCTTGGTAGCCCACATAGAGAAACCATCGTGATGACGGGTGGTGAAGCAGATATACTTGGCACCAGCCTCCTTGATGCTACGCACCCACTGTCTTGCATCAAAACGGTGAGGATAGAAAGCATCTGCCACCTTGGCATATTCATAACGGTCGGGCACTGCATTCTGCAAATACCACTCGCCCTGAGCAAACATGCTATACAAGCCCCAGTGCAAGAAGATACCCAACTTCATATCTCTGAACTCCTCACGAGACTTCAAATTAGCCTCGGTGGGAACATACTCTGTCTGCGCCTTCACACCTAAGAACGATGCTAGGGCAAGAGCAGCAACTAATAATGTTTTCTTCATATGTATTAAACTGATTTATAGTTTATTCTTGGTCTCTATGATTATGCACCCTGGATGCTGGTAGCAGAAGCGTCCTTGTCAGAATCCTGTAGGTTGAGCAAGTCATGAGTTGCCTTCTTCTCGCTCTGACGAGGAGTAATAGTAACCTCAGTCTTCTCACCTGCCTTGACCTGTACTATCTGGTAGCTAGCCAATACATCGCCACCCTGCAAACGGGTACCTGTAATCAACAGGTATGAACCCTCGGGCATAGACATACCTTCCTTGAAGGGGTTCTGGATAGTTGTATCCTCGTCATCAAAGTTCAAAGACTGAGGACGACCGTCTACCAACAATGACAATGAGAAGTCAGTGAAATATCTTACATTCTCAGGAGCATTCACCTGCAAAGTACCATTGCCACCAGTATTCTGAGCCTCGGGAGTGCTGCCCTCTACGTATGCCTTACCTGTAGCATCCAAGTATGACTTCATACCCAAAGCACGAGCGCCTGCCACCTTGAAGATTTCCAAGCTACGAGAGTCTGTAACCTTGTGCTTAGCCACAGCTACTGCACTCATGTGTACCTTGATAGGATTGCTTTCGTCGTCTACCTTGATATTCTCGTCAACCCACTGCAACCATGTATCGGGAGTCAAACCTGCGGGCAACAACTGCTGCAATTCCTCCATATAGGGACGAAGGGGCTCTGTACCGATACGTGTTGCGCTATCCAAGAGAGCTTCCATTGTTGCATCGCGCAAGTCCTTCTCGCTAAGACCGGTCAACAGATAGTTTCTTGCTGCCTGCTCATCATCAGCCTGCTCCAGGAATTCCTCAATCACTTCCCAATTGCTACGAGCCTTGCGAAGGATTTCGTCCTCGCCCCAGTAGAAGCGTGCCTGCTGGTAAGCCACGCGGATGCTATCCTCGCGAAGCAAACGACGACCATTCACGCTAACGGTGTCTACGATGCTGCGGTCGGGCTCTGGCAATGAAGAAACGGGAGCATATAGGTCTAGCTCCTGGCTGTGCACGCTGTTAGCAGTCAGAGAAGGAGTGATGGTAACATTCTCCATATCAGCAGGAACATATACTGCATTGAATGCATCACCTGTGCTTACCCATACTACTAGGTCACCCAAACCAGTGGTAAATGCAGCCTTACCCTCGGCATCAGTCTTCTGACTAGCAATGGGATAGAACTCAGCATAGTTGTACACGCGGAAGTCAACGGTAGCATTCTCTATGGGCTTACCCTCTGCATCCTGTACCAAAACCTTCAAGTTCTTGGTGGGAGCATAGGTGGGCAAACAGTTAATCTCTGTGTAGCACTTGGTGCGGTCCAGGATTTCTTCCTTACCCTCATACTCTGCACCAAACACACGAGTGTGTACCAACATGGCGCGTGATGCTGCCCAGTTGAACCATCCCTTATCCAATACTGCCTCGGGTTCGCAAGCACCCATGAAGCGCCAACGGCCATTACCCTTGTCGTCATCGGCAATCCATACCTCCACCCATGCGTGGTTGCTATCAGTGTGTGACCAACGGGGGCAATATACCTGACGAGCAGGAATACCTACGGCACGCATAGCAGCTACGGTGAATGTGCTCTCTTCACCACAACGACCGATGGCATTAGCCATAGTGGTCAATGGAGGAGATGTACGTCCATCGCTGGGCTGATAACTAACTTTCTCGTGGCACCAGTGGTTTACCTCCAAAGCTGCTTCTTCCATGCTCATATTCATGATGCGTGGAGCCAACTCTTCATAAATCACGCTACGAGCCTCGTCGAGAGCCTCATTGTTTACACGCACAGGTACCACGAAGTGCTTCCACTCCATCTCTGGCACCAACTGTGCCCAGGGCATTTCCTTGCGTGCACGATCTGACATTGCCACCTGGCGCTCCCAGTATTCACGCGAATAATCAACGCTGTCCGATGTGGGCATGTACTTGTACAGGAATGCCACGTAATCGGTCTTCTCACTTTGGCATGAGCCCAATAGGAATAGGCTTACGCACAAAATTGCTGCAGACAAATAGTGTCTCATGGTTAAAAAATTATTTAAATGATTAATATTGTTTTTCTTTTATCTTGCAATACCCAGCTTGAGCAGTTCTTCCTGCTTCTTGCTTTCCAGGAATTCATATATTCCGCAGAGATGTTCTCTAACCTTGCCTCCGCCAAATTCATAAACCTTGGTCACCAGGCCATCCAGGAAGTCACGGTCGTGGCTAACCACTATCAGCGTGCCGTCAAAGTCTTGCAGAGCCTGCTTCAATACATCCTTGGTCTTTAGGTCCAGATGGTTGGTGGGCTCGTCGAGGATAAGCAGATTCACTGGTTCCAACAACAATTTCAGGATAGCCAAACGAGTGCGCTCACCACCCGACAGCACCTTTACCTTCTTGGTACTTTCTTCGCCTCCAAACATGAATGCTCCCAGCATATCCCTTATCTTCAAACGGATTTCACCCTTGGCAACATCATCAATGGTTTGGAACACCGTCAGTTCGCCATCCAACAGCGATGCCTGATTCTGCGCAAAGTATCCTATCTGTACATTGTGACCCAGTTCCAGTTTGCCTTCATGCTGCAACTGTTGCATGATACATTTCACCAGGGTGGACTTACCCTCGCCATTTCTTCCCACGAAAGCAATCTTGTCGCCACGCTCCACGGTCAGGTTAACGCCGCTGAATATCTGCTTCACCTTGCCGGTATCTGGATTTTCAAATGACTTTGCCACGTCGCTCATCATCACAGGATAACTGCCAGAACGTGGACTTGGTGGGAATTTCAATCGCAATGCGCTTGTATCTTCCTCGTCCACCTCAATCAATTCCAACTTCTCCAGCATCTTCACTCGGCTCTGTACCTGCAAAGTCTTGGAGTATGTTCCCTTGAAGCGCTCGATAAAGTCCTTCGTTTCCTGTATCATCTTCTGCTGCTCCTCATATTGCTTCTGCTGCTGAGCACGGCGCTCCTTGCGCAACTCCAGATAGTGAGAATAGCTAGCCTTATAGTCATAGATGCGACCCATTGTCACCTCGATGGTGCGAGTGGTGATATTGTCCACAAACTTGCGGTCATGACTGATTACTACCACCGCTTTGCTGCTCTCGCGGATGAAGTCCTCTAGCCAACCGATACTTTCTATATCCAAATGGTTGGTGGGCTCGTCCAATAGCAGTACATCGGGATTCTTCAGCAAGAGCTTTGCCAATTCTATACGCATACGCCAACCGCCAGAGAATTCGCTCGTGGGGCGTGAGAATTCCTCTCTCTTGAAGCCAAGGCCCAACAGAGTTTTCTCCACATCCTCCTCAAAGTGGGTCATGTCAATGGCATAAAACTTTTCAGACAAGGCACTCACCTTCTCTATCAATGCCATATATTCGTCGCTCTCATAATCTGTGCGAACGGTCAGTTCCTCATTGATTCTGTTTATCTCTGCCTCAGCCTCGTGCAAGTGTGCAAAAGCCTGGCATGTTTCCTCAAACACGGTACGTCCGTCCTCAGTCATCAGATGCTGAGGCAAGTATGCTATCACTGTATCCTTGGGAGCTGAAACTGTACCTCTGGTTGCGCCACGCACACCAGCCAAAATCTTCAACAGGGTACTCTTTCCTGCACCGTTCTTGCCCATCAGAGCTATACGGTCTTTCTCATTAATCTGAAAAGAAATATCCTTGAACAATGTAGTACCGCCAAATTCTACGGTCAATCCATCTACTGTAATCATAAAAATACTATTATATCTGCGCACAAATTTACAATTAATATAGCAAACAACCAAATTTGCCACTCAGATATAAACTATTGCCACGAATTCCTTACGAAATCCATGGCAATAAACGTATTGTTATCGGGAAATATTATCTCTTTTTGATAGAAAAATGAATAAAGGGAGAAGAAATTACTCCACTACCCAGCGCTCTAAATTTCTTGTTTCTCGCAATATATTAGCACCAATTTTTACAACGGTTCGCTCATCCGCTGTAAACGGTAGAGAATATTCCTTACTGTTGATTTGCGCCAATGCTTCCTCGGCAGTTCCATCCAATTTAAGTTCTATTACATAGACAAACTTATCTGTTCCAATCAGCAAGTCTATTCTGCCATAGGATGTTCTGTATTCTACTTGAGTATAAAACCCCATCAACTTGGTAAAAATAAACATTACATTTTGGTAATGATTCTCCAGGTCTTTGATTATTTCATAGGGAGTATCTGCGACTAAAGATTAGAGACTAGCGATTAGAGACTAGCGAATTGGTATTTATTCTGTTTGCTTTGATTTACGAAGTCCAGATAGCATACGTGCAATAGTTTGATATTCGTCTTCTAAGTCCTTTAACTGGTTTAACGTAATATATCCTAACTCTTGAGCCAACTCAAGCTGACACATGGCTTCGTTTAATGACCCATAAGCAATTTCTAGAAAGTGTAATTGTTCTTTAACTGATGTTCTACTCATGCCTTCTGCAATATTAGAAGGAATAGAAATTACTGCTCTGCGTAATTGGTCACTTAGAGCATACTT
>JAFOCV010000045.1 GCA_017381015.1 Bacteroidaceae bacterium | reverse complement strand
TACAAGTCACTAAAATGATGTCGTATCTTTGCAAACGGAAAGACCCACCCCCCTCACCCCTCCACAAAGGGCGAGCGAGGCCTTTAGAAGAAGCACTGAATGTGCTTCTGTGCCTCGTGAGGGGAGCAATCCCCATTGCGACGCGAGGACTGGAGTGGTTACTACCGAGAAATTATGATGCATCTGATATATTAACCTAATGTCTAACCCACAAAACATCTAACACACTATGGGAACATTCAACAACAACTCCACCTGGGGTAAAATCCTCAACATCCTCATCACCATCCTTACGGCCATAGCCACCACCTTCGGGGCACAGAGCTGTATGTGAATTTTGCGATTAAGCGAGAGCAGAGCCAAGCTTGTTTGAGCTATGCCGAGCGTGAGCAAAATCGACGAAGTCAATTCAGATGAACGACGAGCGACGAGCGATGAGCGCACTTCCAAACAGGGAAATGGCCAATCCCGCATCGGGAGCGCATCCCCAACTCCTAAAACCACCTCCCACATCGGGAGAGGACAAATGAAGCTTCGGAAATGCATTTTAGCCACAACAAAAGTGTATTTCAGTTCCGAAAATCACCACATCGTTCTTTGACATAATGATAATAGGAAGGTATTCTGGATGCTCTGAGTAATCCGAGTAATCTGAATACCCCGACTAATCCGAATACTCCCTTACCTTGCAGGGGTGCCGGGAAAGGGGTGTTATTTAGCTTCCTTGCGTGTATCTTTCCAAAGGAAGAAGCCAGCCAGCAGGGTGCCAGAGATGCTGTGATAGGCGCAAGAGATGGCGCAAGGAATCACCGCCAGGGCTGCCATCGGATTGGATGCTATCATGGCAGGAGAGGCAAAGAAATTGCGTGCTAGGACAGTTGCCATGCCTGCGTTTTGCATGCCCACCTCTATGGATAGTGTACGACGTTTGGCGGTGTCAAAGCGGAATGCCTTTCCAGCCATGTATCCCAACAGGTATCCAGCGCCGTTGTGGAGGGTGACAACGGCCAGTGTGAGAAGTATCAGTTCCAATCCCCTTTCCTTCAGTTGAGGGTGTACGGTGAAGATTACTCCGCCCACGATGCATGCCAGGCACAGAACGCTGATTCCAGGCATTATTCCTTGTATCTGCTGAAAGTCTTTTCTTTTGCCCAGAAAATAGTTGAATGCCACTCCCAGCGCCACTGGGATTAGAGTCACCAGCAGGATGTTCTGAAACATACCCCAGGCATCTACTTCAATCTCTGCACCAGCCAGCCATAGCACCAGCAGAGGCGTCACGAAGGGCGAAAGACAGGTGCTTACGGTTGTCATGCCCACGCTGTATGCCACATCGCCCTTGCAAAGGAAGCTCATGAGGTTGCTGCTCACGCCACCAGGGCTGCAACCAACCAGAATGATGCCAGCCGTCATGAATGGATCCAGGTGGAAAATACGTGCTAGCATCCATGCCACCATGGGCATGATGGTGTATTGCGCTATGGTTCCGATAAGGATGTCTATGGGGCGAGATAGCAGTATGCGGAAGTCCTGAGTGGAGAGTGTGCATCCCATCGTGAGCATGATAAGTCCCAGGATGACGGAAGCGCGCTGCCCCTGCTGTACCCATGCAAAGGTCTCGGGCACGAGAAAGGCTATGATGGCAACGATGATGATGAAGAGGCTCGTGTATCGAGACAGATATTGGCTGATAGATAATAGGAATGACATTGTACGATTTTTCCAGTGTGTTAAAAAAAGATGCACCGCTCTATCACAGAGAAGTGCACCAAACAATTTAGATTATGTATAACGTTTTATTAAGCATCAATTTTAGCAAAGGTTGCATTCTGCTCGATAAACTCGCGTCGGGGAGCCACATCCTCGCCCATTAGCATGGAGAAGACGTAGTCGGCCTGAGCGGCATCATCGATGGTAACCTGCTTGAGGAGACGGCGCTGAGGATCCATGGTAGTTTCCCATAGCTGCTCGGGGTTCATCTCACCAAGACCTTTGTATCGCTGGGTGTGGATAGCATCTTCACGGCCGTTGGCATACTGCTCGATGAAGCGCAGACGGCTATTCTCGTCATAGCAATACTCCTCGTGCTTGCCTATGCTGCAACGATAGAGAGGAGGAGTGGCTATGTACAGGTGACCGTTGCTGATAAGCTCTGGCATGTAGCGATAGAAGAGTGTCATCAGGAGGGTGTCGATGTGAGAACCATCGACGTCGGCATCGGTCATGATGATTACCTTGTAGTAGCGGAGCTTGTCATAGTTGGCCTCCTTGCTATCCTCGCCAAGTCCGAAGCGTACGCCCAGTGCCTGGATGATATTGTTGACCTCCTCGTGCTCGAATGCCTTGTGCCACATTACGCGCTCTACATTGAATATCTTACCGCGGATGGGCAGAATGGCCTGATAGTGGCGGTCGCGACCCTGCTTGGCGCTACCACCTGCCGAATCACCCTCGACAATGAACAATTCGCACTTGGCTGCATCTCTGTCAGAGCAATCGGCCAACTTGCCAGGCAGGCCACCACCAGCCATGGGAGATTTGCGCTGAACATTTTCTCTGGCCTTGCGAGCTGCTACACGAGCGGTAGCTGCCAGGATTACCTTGTCAACGATAATCTTTGCCTCGTGGGGGTGCTCCTCCAGATAGTTGGAAAGTGCTTCGCCCACGGCTTGCTGAACGGCACCAGCCACCTCGCTATTACCCAGCTTGGTCTTTGTCTGACCCTCAAACTGAGGCTCTGCCACCTTGACGCTGATAACGGCTGTAAGACCCTCGCGGAAGTCCTCACCGGATATTTCTACGTGGTTCTTGGCCAGCTTTTCCAGTTCCTTGGTACACTGCTTCTCGGCATATGTCTTGAGAGTACGTGTCAAGGCGGTGCGGAAGCCCTGAAGGTGGGTACCACCCTCGATGGTGTTGATATTATTTACGTAGGAGTGAAGATTCTCGGAATAACCAGTATTGTACATGATGGCTATCTCGATGGGCACTCCCTGCTTTTCGGTGTTGAGATAGATGACATCGTTGACAAGACGAGTACGGGTGCTATCGATATAGCGAACGAAGTCGCGCAAACCGCCTTCGCTATAGAAAACCTCCTTGCGGATGCCCTCGATACCAGCTGCCTCGTTCAGTTCAAGGCGCATGTCGGTGAGGGTGATATGGATACCGGAATTGAGGTATGCCAACTCGCGCATACGATTGGCCAGGATGTCGTATTCATAGATGGTGGTGGTGAAGATGGTATCGTCTGGCCAGAACTGTTGTCTGGTACCGCGAAGTTCGGTCTCTCCCACTACGGCTACGGGTGCATCGGGCTTGCCCTGATGGTATTGCTGCTGATAGATCTTACCATCGCGGAATACCTGAGAGAGCATCTTGGTGGAGAGTGCGTTTACACAACTGACACCCACACCATGCAAACCACCGGATACCTTGTAAGAACCCTTGTCAAACTTACCACCGGCATGAAGTACGGTCATTACCACTTCAAGGGCGCTCTTTCCCTCCTTCTCATGTATATCCACGGGGATACCACGACCATTGTCCTGAACGGTGATGCTATTGTCCTCGTTGATAGTAACTTCGATATGTGTGCAATATCCTGCTAGTGCCTCGTCGATAGAGTTGTCTACGGTCTCGTAAACCAAATGATGCAAGCCCTTCTTGCTGATGTCGCCAATGTACATGGCGGGGCGCTTACGTACGGCCTCAAGTCCTTCAAGAACCTGAATATTGGAGGCGCTATAGTTGGAATTGTTTGTCATTGTTTCTTCCATTGTACTTTTCTCTTTATACGGCTACAAAGATACGAAAAAATATTAAAAATATAGGCTTTGTTGCACTACTTTTTCCATATTTAGAACATACTTTGCACTCGTTTGATGCCTTGTACAAGCGTGTCTATTTCTTCTTTGGTATTGTACAAACCAAAAGAGGCTCTGCAAGTGCCTTCCACGCCCAATCTTCTCATGAGTGGTTCGGCGCAATGATGACCCGTGCGAACGGCTATGCCGAGGCGGTCAAGCAGAGTGCCCATGTCCAGATGATGGATGTAGGGAGTGTGGGGTGTGGCGCCTAATGGTTTGACCTCGAACGAGATGACGGCATCGTGCTCGTGGACATGCTCGCCGATAGGGCCAAAGATGTGCATACCCTCTATCTCCTGCATCTTATTGATGGCATAGAGGGTCAGTTCGCGCTCGTGCTTCTCTATATTGTCCATGCCTATGTTCATGAGATATTCCAGGGCTTTGGCAAGGCCTGTGGAAGCCACATAATCGGGCGTACCCGCCTCAAACTTGTAGGGAAGGACATTGAAGGTGGTATGCTCGAAGGATACGGTCTTTATCATATCTCCTCCACCCATGTAGGGAGGCATATGTTCCAACCATTTCTCCTTGCCGTATAGTACGCCAATGCCGGTAGGACCATAGGTCTTATGTCCGGAGAAGGCAAAGAAGTCGCAATCCATATCCTTGACATTGATGGCCATGTGCGGAGTGCTCTGTGCGCCATCAATCAGGATGGGTACATCGTGCTGATGGGCTATGTCTATGAGTTGCTTGACGGGATTAATGGTGCCCAGCACATTGCTCACGTGCGTGACGGAGACGAGGCGCGTGCGCTCGTTGAAGAGAGCCTTGTATGCCTCTATGTCCAATCGGCCATCGTCGGTGATAGGGATAACTCTGATTTTGATACCCATGCGAGCCTGTACCAATTGCCACGAGACGATATTGGAATGGTGCTCCATGTGGCTCACGATGACCTCGTCGCCTTCCTTCATGAAGGCCTGCGAGAAGCATGAAGCCACCAGATTGATGCTCTCAGTGGTGCCACGTGTGAAGATTATCTCGCTGGTCTTTTCGGCACCGATGAATTTTCTCACCGTCTCTCGGCTACCCTCGTGCAGGTCGGTGGCTGCTTGTGAAAGGAAGTGTACACCACGATGCACATTGGCATTGACATTGTAATACTCGTGGCTCATGGCCTCCACCACGCATCTGGGTTTTTGCGTAGTAGCACCATTGTCCAGATACACGAGCGGGTACTTCTTGTATATGGTTTTCTCTAAAATAGGAAAGTCCTGTCTGTTCATAAACGGAAATCGGAAATGTGAAAACGGAAAACTATAGCGAACCGAAATCTGCGAGTAAGCGAGAGCAATCAAACTTGTTTAAATCGGAAAACTTGTTCTATCGGAAAGGTGAAAATCCTTTAATCTGTTAGTTTTCGTTTTCACCTTTCCGTTTTCAGTTTTAGCAAAGCTTACATCCCTCGCATTTGCTCAATTCTCCGCGCATGCGCTTGTCCACGATGATATGAAGTCTGTCGCGCAGAGCCTCCAGAGGGATATTGTCTATCACCTCGGTGATGAAGGCCGACTTGAGGAGCAACTGAGCCTCGGATAGCGATATACCGCGCTGGCGCATATAGAGCAGTGCCTGGTCGTTCAGTTGGCCAACGGTGCTACCGTGCGAGCACTTGACATCGTCGGCATAAATCTCCAGCATGGGTTGGGTGTACATCCTTGACTGGCGAGTGGCGCAAAGATTGGCATTGGTCATCGAAGAAGATGTCTTCTGAGCATCCTTGTGCACATGAATCATACCGGCAAAGGCACCAATGGCGCTATCATCAAGAATGTATTTGTAGAGCTCCCTGGATTGGCAATTAGGTACCATATGCTCTATGCAGGTATTATTGTCCACACGTTGCATCTTATCGGCAATGACGCATCCGTGTAGTGTCACCTCGGAATGCTCTCCCACCATTTGCACATGGCAGGTATTGCGAGTGTGACCATTGAAGATAGTCAGCGAGGTGTGACGTACGGAACAATCTCTGCCTTCGTGGATGAACACATTGCTATAGCGAGTGCACATGAGGTTGGTTTCCTCTATCTCGTACAGGTTCAGATGACTATTATCTTGGCAGAACACCTCCACCACCTGATTGGTGAGGAATTGCTGATGGTCGGCGGCATGGTCGGTAATGATGATATCAGCCTCGGCACCTTCCTCCATCATGATGAGAATGCGTCGGTTGATCATCGTATCTTGCTTGCCCTTGAGAGTATTGTTGATTTGTATGGGGTGCTTGGCCTTGATACCCTTAGGTACGTATACGAGCAAGGCATCAACGGCAAGCATGGTATTGAGAGCCACCACGGCATCCTGCTTGTTGGCAATACTATTGTAATAAGGTGCTACGTCGATGGGAGCGTCCTTGAGCGAGCAACAGAATTCGGTCCTGTCGCCAGTAGTAGAAGAAAGTTGTATGCCGTAGTCAGGAGCAAAGTCTTGAGCTACGTCAGTGTATTTATATCGTTCTACCTTCTGAGTGGGGAATCCTATAGCCGAGAAGGTGCTGAAGGCCTCGTCGCGATGAGCATTCATCACGGGACATGAGCGCTGGCGTATGGTGTCCCGTACCTGAGTGTAGAACTCTACATATTGATTATTCTTCATTTACGATTGTCTATAGTGAATATATGTCAATCTTCCTCTTTGTGTCTCTTAGCCCTGATAATCGGCAAAACCCTTTTCGTCGATTTCCAGAGCCAATTCGGGTCCACCAGTCTTTATTATCTTGCCATCAATAAGCACATGCACTATGTCGGGCTTGAGATAATCCAGTAGTCGGCGATAGTGGGTGATGACGATAGCGCTGGTTTCAGGTTTGCGCAACTTGTTGAAGCCTTCTGCCACGATGCGCAAAGCATCTACGTCAAGACCAGAGTCCGTCTCGTCCAGAATGCAGAACGTGGGTTCGAGCATAGCCATCTGGAATATCTCGTTGCGCTTCTTCTCACCACCGGAAAAACCCTCATTGACGGAGCGAGAGGTGAGCTTGTTGTCCAGTTCCACTATCTTTCTCTTCTCTCTCATGAGCTTGAGAAAATCACCGGCAGAGAGTAATTCGCGGCCCTGAGCCTTGTAGCGAGCATTAACGGCAGCTCGCATAAAGTTGGTCATAGACACACCGGGAATCTCCACTGGTTGCTGGAAGGAGAGGAAGATACCGGCATTGGCTCTTTCCTCGGTATTCATCTCCAGGAGGTTCTGTCCGTTGAAGATGATTTCTCCCTCGGTCACCTCGTATGCGGGATTGCCAACGATGACATTGCTCAGTGTGGACTTGCCTGCACCATTGGTTCCCATTACGGCATGAATCTCGCCATCGTTGATGATAAGATTGATACCTTTTAATATTTCTTTGCCATTAATACTGGCATGTAGATTGCGTATTTCTAGCATAGTACGTATAGTTTTTGGGGTCTGAAAAGGTCTTCTGGTAGTTTTATATTATCCTACAGACCCTTCAAGACTTACTCCCAAGAGTTTTTGTGCTTCAACGGCAAACTCCATAGGTAGCTTGTTAATCACATCTTTGGCATAACCGTTGACGATTAGGCTAACTGCATCTTCCGAGGATATTCCACGTTGTTGACAATAGAAGAGTTGCTCTTCGGAAATCTTGCTCGTAGTAGCCTCGTGCTCGATGATGGCCGTATCGTTGTGGATATCCATATAGGGGAAGGTGTGAGCTCCGCATGTGCTGCCTAGGAGCAAGGAGTCACAACAGGAATAGTTTCTTGCACCATCGGCATTGGCTGAAACCTTGACCAGTCCTCTGTACGAGTTTTGGCTCTTTCCGGCACTGATACCCTTGCTGATGATGGTGCTCTTGGTGTTCTTGCCTATATGAATCATCTTGGTACCTGTATCTGCCTGCTGATAGTTGTTGGTAACGGCCACGGAGTAAAACTCTGCTTGCGAACCATCACCGGAAAGTATGCACGAGGGGTATTTCCATGTGATGGCACTACCCGTTTCTACCTGTGTCCAGGAGAGGCGGCTATCCACTCCTCGCAGGTGTCCACGCTTCGTTACCAGGTTCAGCACACCACCCTTACCGTCTTTATCACC
The DNA here is from genome assembly GCA_017381015.1 of Bacteroidaceae bacterium. GTDB lineage: Bacteria > Bacteroidota > Bacteroidia > Bacteroidales > Bacteroidaceae > Physcousia. Next base: position 65,472 of record JAFOCV010000045.1, on the reverse strand, counting down.
AGGATACCAGTTCTGAACGGTGGAATACTTTACTTCGGCTCTGTCCTTCACCACAATCTCCACTATGGCCGCGTGCAATTGATTTTCGTCGCGCATGGGAGCCGTACATCCCTCGAGATAGGAAACGTAGGCATCGTCATCGCACACTATCAGAGTGCGCTCAAACTGACCAGTGCCCGAGGCATTGATGCGGAAGTATGTGCTCAATTCCATAGGGCATCTTACTCCCTTGGGAATGTACACAAAACTACCATCAGAGAATACGGCCGAATTGAGAGCCGCAAAATAATTGTCTCTATAAGGTACTACAGAACCAAGGTATTCGCGTACCAAATCGGGGTGATTCTGTACGGCTTCCGAGATGCTGCAGAAGATAATGCCTTTCTCCTTCAGCTTCTCCTGGAAGGTGGTTTTTACCGACACACTATCCATTACGGCATCAACGGCCACACCAGCCAATGCCATGCGCTCCTCCAGGGGGATGCCCAGCTTGTCGAAGGTCTTCATCAGCTCGGGGTCTATCTCCTTGGGGCCATCCTTCTTGGCACTGGCCGTAGGGTCGGCATAGTATGATATGTCTTGATAATCAATCTCTGGCATATCCAGATGTGCCCAGGTGGGTTGTTCTTGAGTTTGCCAGTATCTAAAGGCTTTCAAACGGAATTCTAGCAACCATTCAGGCTCGCCTTTTTTCTTGGAGATAAGGCGAACTATATCTTCATTAAGTCCCTTTTCTATTATCTCCGTGTGAACGTCCGTATGGAAGCCATATTCGTAGTCTTTATTTACAAATTCTCTAGTAATGTCTTCCATTTTTCTTCTATATATGTAACTCCGGGTATGGACTCGTGATCAATGTATTTGTCTAGGTTTTCCTCCTGGCCGGTAACGATGAGCACGCATATAATAAGGGCTGCCCACTTTACCACGCCAAAGATGCATCCGAGCAGACGATTGGCCAATCCGCCAACCAGTGTCCAATCAAGTAGCTTGGTTACCAGCGATGCCAATATGCCCAGGGTAATTGGTGTGACTATCCATATACCAAGGAAGGCCAGTACTCCACCACCTGTTTGCTCGTAGTACTTCCAAGCCAAAAACAGACCAATGAAGAAACCGGTCATACTGGCCAGTTCCTTCAAAAATCCATTTATTATTCCCCTTATCGCTCCATACAGCAATAGGGCTATTATTACTATTTCCGTTATGCTCAGAGGAATCATCTCGACGTACTTGTCGAGTTCCTGTATTATGTCCATTAGAGTGCTTATTACAACTTGGCCTTGATTTCAATCTCGGCAAAGGTTTCGATAATATCGCCCTCGCGAAGGTCGTTGTAGTTGGTCAATGAGATACCACACTCAAAGTTGGTGGTAACCTCCTTGACATCGTCCTTGAAGCGCTTCAATGCATTGATAGCACCAGTGAAGATTACGATACCATCGCGAATGACACGTGCCTTGTTGGTGCGGCTAACCTTACCATCAATAACGTAGGCACCTGCAACGGTACCAACCTTGGAGATATGGTATACCTGGCGCACTTCCACCTGAGCGGTAACTTCTTCCTTGATTTCGGGTGATAGCATACCTTCCATGGCATCCTTGACCTCCTCGATAGCATCATAGATGACACTATACTGACGGATGTCCACACCCTCTTGCTCTGCCAGGCGGCGTGCCTGTGCGCTGGGACGTACCTGGAAGGCAATGATGATAGCATCAGATGCTGCTGCCAGGGTTACATCGCTTTCGCTAATCTGACCAACGGCCTTGTAGATGACATTAACCTTAATCTTCTCGGTTGACAAGCGTTCGAATGAGTCTTTCAATGCCTCGATAGAACCGTCTACGTCACCCTTAACAAGCAGATTCAACTCCTGGAAGTCGCCCAAAGCGATACGACGACCAATTTCGGTCAAGTCAACGCGCTTCATTGTACGCAAACCCTGTTCGCGTGCCAATTGTTCGCGCTTGTTGGCTATTTCGCGTGCTTCCTGGTCGCTCTCCATGATGTGGAATGAGTCACCTGCGGTGGGAGCACCATTCAAGCCAAGGATGGTAGCTGCTTGTGAAGGACCAATCTCGGTAACGCGGTGACCACGCTCATCGAACATAGCCTTGACACGACCATAGTTGGTACCAGCCAACATTACATCACCTACGCGCAAGGTACCGTTGCTTACCAATACGGTAGCTACATAGCCACGACCCTTGTCCAGTGATGATTCAATGATAGAACCAGTTGCCTTGCGGTTGGGGTTAGCCTTGAGGTCAAGCATTTCTGCTTCGAGAAGAACCTTTTCAAGAAGTTCCTCCACACCAAGACCACTCTTGGCACTGATGTCCTGGCTCTGATACTTACCACCCCAATCCTCCACAAGGAAGTTCATTGCTGCCAGACCTTCCTTAATCTTGTCGGGGTTGGCGGTGGGCTTATCTATCTTATTAATAGCAAATACGATGGGTACATTAGCAGCTGTTGCGTGAGCAATAGCCTCCTTTGTCTGAGGCATGATATTATCATCGGCTGCAATGATGATGATGGCAATATCGGTAACCTGAGCACCACGAGCACGCATAGCGGTAAATGCTTCGTGACCAGGGGTGTCAAGGAAGGTTACGTGACGGCCATCCTTCAACTCTACGTTGTAGGCACCAATGTGCTGAGTAATACCACCAGCCTCACCGGCGATTACGTTGGCTTCACGCACATAGTCAAGCAATGATGTCTTACCATGGTCAACGTGACCCATCACGGTTACGATGGGAGCGCGAGGAACCAAATCTGACTCATCGTCTTCCTCCTCGATAACGGCTTCGCTTACCTCGGCACTTACGTACTCTGTCTTGAAGCCATATTCTTCAGCCACGATATTGATGGTTTCGGCATCCAGGCGCTGGTTGATACTAACCATGATACCGATGCTCATACAGGTACCAATAATGTTGGTAACGGGTACGTTCATCATGGTAGCCAATTCGTTGGCAGTTACAAACTCGGTGAGCTTTAGCACCTTGTTTTCTGCCATCTCGTTCATCATCTCCTCTTCCATCTGTTCGCGGAAGGCTTCGCGCTTCTCACGACGGTACTTGGCACCCTTGCCAACCTTGTTCTTTGATGTCAGACGAGCCAATGTCTCGCGAACCTGCTTTGCTACTTCCTCTTCGCTTACTTCAGCGGGTTGTACCTGTTGCTTTGGTTGATTCTTTTGCTTGTTCTTAGCTTTCTTTCCCTGAGGCTGACCCTGTTGCTGACCATTGGCATTGTTGTTCTTTCCACCGCCTTGCTGGTTCTTGCCACCACCCTGCTGATTCTTTCCGCCTTGTTGCTTTTGCTGAGAAACAACGGCATTTACGTCTACCTTCTCCTTGGCACCACGTACGCGCTGCTTCTTGCGCTCGGCTTGAGCCTGTTGCTGCTTTTCTTCGCGTTCGCGCTTACGTTCGTCCTTTGACTTCTTCTTGGGACGAGTGCTTTGGTTGAGTGCAGAGAGGTCGATATGACCCTGTACCTTCAAACCATTGCTGGGTTGCTGGGGAGCATTCAAGCGGAATACGCCGTTCTCCAAGGTACCAGTAACCTTACCATCGGTGATGATCTGAGCACCATTGTCTTCGGCTGGAGCAGCCTTGGTTTCTTCAACAACGGGCTTGGGCTCTTCTGCCTTTTTCTTGGGAGCATCGAGGTCGATATGGCCAACAACCTTGATGGATTGCTTCTTGGCTTCTTCTTCCTGAGCTTTCTTTCTTGCCTCTTCTTCGGCCTTTGCCTTGGCTTCTGCTTCTGCCTTAGCCTTTGCTTTAGCCTCTGCCTTTGCTTGCTCCTTGCGTTCCTTTTCTTCTTTCTGCTGCTGGAGCATGTTGTTGGCAGCATTTTTCAGAACGCTATCGGGTTTGAATTCCTTGAGCAATTGTTGGTATTGCTCGTCAGATATTTTAGTGTTGAGGTTAGCCTCTACTTCGCCACCCTTGGAATTGAGGTAGTCAACAGCAGTTTGCAAACCTACGTTACACTCTTTTATTGCTTTGCTTAGTCTTATACTCATTTGTGTATCCCTCCCGGGGTATTATCTTGGTTAGTGTTAAATAAATTTTATTTCTCAAATTCTGCGCTCAGGATGCGGATGATTTCGTCGATGGTTTCTTCCTCGAGGTCGGTCTTGTCCACCAATTCCTCGCGTGAGGTACCCAAAATCTGACGAGCAGTTGCATAGCCCTGCTTTCTGAGTTCGTCAATCACCCATTGTTCGATGTCGTCGTTGAACTGGTCAAGGCTGATATCGTCCTCGTCGATTTCCTCGTCGATTTCGCGATATACGTCGATGACATAACCTGTGAGGATGCTTGCCAACTTGATATTGGCACCGCCCTTACCGATGGCCAATGAAATCTGGTCGCTATCCAAGAGTACTTCGGCCTTCTTTTCCTCTTCGTTCATGTTGATGGTGTTTACGCGAGCTGGGCTTAGTGCGCGTGTAATCATCAACTGAGCATTTGATGTCCATGGCAATACGTCGATATTCTCTCCGTGCAATTCGCGTACAATGCCGTGAATACGATTACCCTTGACACCTACACATGCGCCTACGGGGTCGATGCGGTCGTCAAAGCTCTCTACGGCTACCTTGGCGCGCTCGCCAGGGATGCGTGCTACCTTGCGGATGGCAATAAGGCCATCGTGTATTTCGGGAACCTCTGTCTCCAACATGCGCTGAAGGAACATTGGGTCGGTACGAGAGATGATAATCTTGGGGTTGCCATTGGTGTTGTCTACACGGCTGATTACAGCACGTAGGGTTTCGCCCTTGCGGAAGAAGTCGCCAGGTACCTGTTCTGTCTTAGGAAGAATCATTTCGTTGCCTTCGTCGTCGGTTACCAATGTTTCGCGCTTCCAGCTCTGATATACTTCGCCATGAATCACTTCGCCCACACGGTCTTTGAACTTGTTGTAGAGAGTGTCGTGCTCTAGTTCCAGGATGCGGCTAGCCAGGGTTTGACGAAGGGTGAGGATGGCACGACGGCCGAAGTCCTGAAATTCTACCTTCTGAGAAACCTCTTCGCCCTCTTCGTAGTCTTCGTCAATCTTACGAGCATCGGTGAGGTTGATTTCCATATTGGGGTTCTTTACCTCGCCATCGGCTACTACTACTCGGTTCTGATAGATTTCCAGGTCACCTTTGTCGGGGTTGACGATGACGTCATAGTTCTCGTCGGTGCCATTGATTTTTGCAATAACGCTACGGAAACATTCTTCCAAAACGCCCACTAGAGTGGCGCGGTCGATGTTTTTGGTTTCCTTAAATTCTGAGAATGACTCAATCAAGTCAACAGGATTTAGTGTGCTTTTAGTTTTTGTTGTTGCCATTTATGTAGTTTTTATTTTATCCAGTATTTGGTGAATGCAGCTTCGTCGTAGTTGAAGGTGTGTGGTACCTGTTCCATCTTGGGTCGCTTTTCGCCTTCGCGCTTTACCTTCTCTTCGCAGGTGATGGTAAAGGTTTCTTCGTCTACGGATGTGAGTATGCCACGATACTTGTGTCCATCCTTCAATTGTGTTTCAACGGGCTTCTGCAAGTGTATTTCCCATTGGCGACGCACCTTGAAGGGGTAGCCCAATCCTGCGCTTCCTACCTCAAGTTCGTAGTCTTCATCTTCACGATTGATTTGTGATTCGATGTATCGGCTCAGGTCGGCACAATCCTCAATCCACACACCCTCGGCGTGGTCGATGAGTACTTCGATTCTGTCGTCTGCGCTGATGTTAATCTCTACTAGGAAATACTCTTTTCCTTCTAGCCATTCATGTACGGCTTTTTCTACGGCACTTTTGCTAATCATTTCTTCGACTAAAGCTTAATGCAAATTCTTACTTTATAACTTTTTCCGTTAACGAAAAGTGAGGAACCTGTGTGGCCCCTCACTCTCTCGTGCTGTTCTGCACGCAAAGTTAAGACTTTTTCTTCATATAATTATGTGTAAATGCAGAAAAAGTTGCTGAAATATAGTAAAATATCCGTATTTTTTGTGTTTTTGGTGTGTTTTAGGGGGTAAATGGAGGAGTTTTTATTGTTGGAAATCTTCTCTTTGAGGGAAGAAAGAGGGAAGAAAAGAGATGCTGGATAGGAGAAAAAGTGTTATGTTCAACTGTGCATTCTTCGCTTCCCTCTGCGTGTGCTATAAAAGGGATTGTTTTCGCTCTATAGGTCTTTTTTCCAAAGTCCGTGCAAGTTGCAATATTCATACACGGCCAATGGCTTGGCATCGCCAAGGGTTACGGTTGCTATGGGTTTGTCTTTCAGGTTTACCAATATCCCACCGTTGTCTGTCTCTACATAGACGAACGAGATATGGTGTTCGGGTAGCATGGGGTGATGTACGCTTCCCACCTCTATCTGTAGTTTACCACCATCCAGTGGTGTTACCATAGGGACGTGCTTCTCGGCGCTGGCATCAACGGTGTTGGGCTTGAGCTCTTCCATGATTTCGCCACAGCATACTACTGGCACGGCCGCATTTACTACCTTTACTATTACGTTGCCACAATGGTTGCATTTATAAAATCTTGTTGCCATAATTCTTCATTTTAAAGTGTTAGTGTTCATTTAGGTTTCCTGATTCATTTTCTCTTGAATCTGATGCAAATTTACACCATTAATTTTGAATAACCTAACTAGCCCCTTTCGTCTTTAACACTTTTTAAGAATTTGGGCATGTGATGGAAAAACTTTTAAGAATTTTTAACTTTTGATTTACACATTTTAACACTATTTTCTGCACTTTTTGTCCTTTGCTGAGGCTTGCGGAATATTTTGCTCTGGAGGAACGCTCAGATTTATGAAAAAAGTTATATCTTTGACCTCAAAACAAGGCAGTTGGTTCAATGCAGAAAGCTGCCACGAAGGCAATACACAGATATGGCAAGGATATATAGCAATCTGACGGAGTTGGTGGGGCATACCCCATTGTTGCACCTAGAGCGCCTGAGCAAGGCTATGGGCATAGACGAGAGCACTCGAATCTTGGCTAAGTTGGAGTATCTGAATCCTGGAGGTAGTGTGAAAGACCGTGCAGCCTTGGGTATGATTATGGATGCAGAAGAAAAGGGTCTCCTGCGCCCAGGTTCCACTATCATAGAGCCCACCAGTGGCAATACTGGAGTGGCGCTGGCATGGATAGCTAGAGTGCGAGGATACAAGGCCGTCATTTGTATGCCCGACAATATGTCCATCGAGCGCCAGCAATTGCTTCGTGCCTCAGGGGCTCAATTGGAACTTACACCAGGCAATCTAGGCATGAAGGGAGCCATTGCAAGGGCAGAGCAGATGCATGCCTCTCTCCCCCACTCCATTATCCTGGGACAATTCTCCAATGCCTCCAATTCCCTTTCCCACGAGCTCACCACCGCCACCGAGATATGGCAAGATACGGATGGCCATGTGGATTACCTGGTGGCAGGGGTAGGTACGGGTGGAACCCTTTGCGGTACGGCTCGTGGCTTGCTCAAGAAGAATCCCGAGGTGAAGGTCATTGCCGTAGAGCCTTCCGAGTCTCCCCTACTCTCTGGTGGCACTCCATCGCCACACGGAATACAAGGTATAGGTGCCAATTTCGTGCCCGAGAATTATGATGCCAAGGTGGTAAGCCAGGTTGTGCAAGTGTCTAGTCAAGAAGCATTTGATATGGCACACCAGCTCACTCAGTATGAAGGTCTCCTCGTGGGCATTTCCTCGGGAGCTGCCGTATGTGCTGCTCTTCGTTTGGCCGCCTTGCCCGAGGCTTTGGGCAAGACCATCGTAGTTATCCTTCCCGATACTGGCGAGAGATATCTCAGTGTACTTTGAGGAACTTTTGGAAAATGCGATTTTGCCACGGGAAATGAATTTTGAAGCCTCGAAAATGAGTTTTAGCCCAAAGAAACGTATTTCCGAACGATGGAAAATGAGTTTCGCCCCAAGGAAAAGCTTTAATAAGATAAGGAACTAGCAATTATTAAGCAAGGACTATACAATCTTTAACCTAAATATAAAAAATGTAATTAAAAACCTTAAACTATATGAAAAAGAAATCCCTATTCATTGCTGCGCTTATGGCCATGGCTACTAGCGCAAGTGCTCAGAGCGACTATTACGTGGCTCATGGTGCTGACGTGAATATCAATCACGCTCAGCATTATCCCAAGACGGTGAGCATAGTGGGTACACAGAGCCCCCGTCAAGAACTAACAGGTATAGCTTCGGCTATCAAGTGTCCAGCTTATTTTGACAAGACAAGCACCGTCTTCGAAGTGAAGGCTGGAGACATCGTTACTCCAGATGTAACCATCAACGGACAATGGATGCATGGCTACGTCTATGTGGATTGGAATTCGAATAAGAAATTTGACGTAAATCTGGAAGGCTCAGGTCCTTACACCCAAGGCGAGGGCAATGAATTGATGTGCTGGTCGTTCTACAATCATGCCGATTACAATGGCAATACGGGATGGAATAGCGATGCTCAGCAAGCCGGTAGCAATACCCTACCCCCAGGCTCTTTCCGTGTGCCCTCCAATCTGGAAGTGGGTTCCACATACCGTATGCGCTACAAGGTGGAATGGAATAGCATAGACCCTGCTGGAAGTGGTGATAAGTTCATCTCGGATGGTGGTTCTATCATCGATGTTACGCTCAAGATAGTGGGCATAGCAGAGAACGTGACCAAGTATCCCATCAACGATTACGAAGAGCCTCGCGTGGGCACCGCTCCCAATGCCAGCGAGTGGAATGCCATTGCCGATGGATTGCATGCCTCATGGGCTTCTCGTGACGAGCATTATTCTCTGCACGATGTGCCTCAGGTGAAGCAACAGGACGTGGCCACCGTATATGCATGGAAGGGCGAGCGTGCCAATGTGCAAGCCGTGCTCTATAGCAAGACCGATGAGGGTGTGCTTTCTCTTCGCACTACCGAATGGACAAAGGCTGGTAAGAAGACAGGTATCAATGCCGCAGAAGCTCGTTTTATGAACTATGTAATTACCGACGATTTCAAGGCGTGTGGCAATCATCCAAGCGGTTTGGAAGCATGGTTGGTGCCCGATATTATCGACCAGGACAAGCCTCATGCCGTACCTGCTATGGAGACACGCCCCGTATGGTGTACCATAGAGGTGCCACGCGATGCAGAAGCAGGCGAATACGAGACATCCATAGAGGTGGTCAATGCCAGTGGCGAGGTGGTGAAGACCCTTGCCTTGAAGGTATGCGTGGATTCTCACTCTCTTCCCGAAGTGAGCGAGCAGAAGTTCCACTTGGACCTTTGGCAACAGCCCTATTCCGTGAGCCGCTATTACGAGGTGGAGAGATGGAGCCCCGAGCACATTGAAGCTCTCCGTCCCTATCTGAAAGCCCTTGGTCGTGCCGGTCAGCGCACCGTTTCTGCTATTATGTTCTACGAACCCTGGGGAGAGCAAACCCACGACCTCTTCGACCCAATGGTGCAAACCACCAAGAAGGCCGATGGCTCATGGAGCTATGATTATGCCATCTTTGACAAGTACGTAGAGCTCTGCAACGAGTATGGCATCAACAAGCAAATCAATTGTTTCAGCATGGTGCCATGGGACATGAAGTTCCGCTACTGGGATGAGGCTACAAGTGCCTACAAGTTCATCTCCACCTCTACCAGCACCCAGGAGTATCGCGACTTGTGGACAAATTTCCTCACCGCCTTCAAGGCACACTTGCAGGAGAAGGGATGGTTTGAGAAAACCAACATTGCCATGGACGAGCGTGCAGAATCTGATATGCTCAATGCCTACAACATTGCCAACGCTCTTGGCTTCAATATGGCACTGGCTGGCAATTACCACTCTTCATTGAGCGACAAGTTGCAGGACTTCTGCGTAGCCCTTGGTCAGGACAAGAAATTCACCGCTGCTCAGCGTGCCGACCGCAAGGCCAAGAATCGCGTAACCACCATCTATACCAGTTGTGCAGACACCGAGCCCAATATCTATACCAATTCTATGCCTGCCGAGGCCACATATTTGCCTCTCTATGCAGCTGCCAACGACCTGAGCGGTTACCTGCATTGGTCATGGATTAATTGGGACGAGCACCCCTTGACGGATAGCCGTTTCCGCAAGTTTGGTTCGGGCGATACATATTGCTATTATCCTGGCAATCGTTCCAGCGTTCGCTTCGAGCGCCTCATTGAGGGTATCCATCAGTATGAAAAGGTTCAGATTCTCAAGGAAGAGTACAAGGACAATGCAGAGAAGATGCGCATACTCAATACCCTGCTCAAGAGTTTCGAGAGCCATGCCGTGGCGGGTGTGGATTGTGCCGACAAGGTGAACAGAATAGAGGCCTTCCTCAATGGTCAGGAAGTGGAGATAGAAGAGCCAGAAGACCTGCAGACGGGTTATTATCACATCATCAGCAAGGCCACATCGCGCACGGAGCATATCTACAATGATGCCCTGCTCAATGGCAACTCCATGATGTTCACTCTCCAATCAAACACCAAGGTTACCACCAACAATGGTATCTGGCACATCACGCTCAAGGACAACAACAAGATAGGTGTGAAGAACGGCGATGGTCATCCTATGGTGGCTGGTGCCAGTTGGGCTGGTTCTGTGGTAGGTACTTTCAATGAGCTTACAATAAATGATATAACCGATGTGGAGGAGCATCGCTTCTATTACTTTTCTGAGGCCATAAATTGTACCAATGGAGGTGCTAATTTCAAGGTTGGAGGCACTGACTTTATCACCACATGGACAAGCGGAGCCAAGACGGCCGACGACCTTTTGTGGCGCTTCGAACCAGTGGATACCGAGGGTAAACACATTTACTCCGTAGAGATAGATGCTGATGAGCAAGCCTATGTCACCTACACACACAATGGAGTGACCGAGAAGGCTTTCAATGGTGGTTTTTTTATCACCGATGAGGAGATATCCAGCAAGGCTCTCAGCGTAAGCATTCTTAATACCAATGTGGAGACGGCCGACATTTCCATCGAGGGTAATACCATCAAGGTGAGCAACACCCAAGCCATGGAGCAACCCAAGCGCATAGACCTCTACAATACCAGTAAGGGCGATGGCGTGAAGCCCCCCTATCGTATTCCTGGCATCACCACGGCCAGTAATGGCAGATTAATCACGGCTGCTGCTCGTCTGGTGTGCGGTACCGACCCTGGTTATGGTCAGGTGGATATCGTGTGCCGTACCAGCGATGATAATGGTAAGACATGGAGCGAGATGCGCGATGTGGCCGTGGGTAATGGTAAGACATCGGCAACGGTCAATTACTTTGAAACCGCCTTTGGCGACCCTGCCATCGTGGCCGACCGTACCAGCAACGAGGTGCTCATCATTGCCGTGGCTGGATGTACCGTATATGCCAATGCCAATACCACACGCCAGAACCCCAATCTCATAGCCACCATTCATAGCCAGGACAATGGTGAGACATGGGGAGCTCCTGTCAATGTTACAGAGCAGATTTATAGTCTTTTCGATGAGGGTAATCCTATACAATCAGCCTTCGTGGGTGGTGGCAAAATATTCCAAAGTCGCCTGGTAAAGAAGGGCAAGTACTATCGCCTCTATGCTGCTATGTGTGCTCGTCCCAATGGCAATAGAGTAATATATTCTGATGACTTTGGACGTACATGGCAAGCCCTTGGTGGTGCCTATGCATTGCCCGCTCCTGGTGGTGACGAACCCAAGTGCGAGGAGATGCCCGATGGTCGCGTAATACTATCTAGTCGTGTGGGTGGCGGACGTATCTATAATATCTTCAACTATACCAATGCTCTGGAGGCTACTGGCGAGTGGGAGACATCTGTCAAGTGTACCTTCCCAGGTTCTGGTCTTACTCCTGGAGGTAACTCCACCAATGGCGAAATCCTGCTAGTACCCGTAGTGCGCAATAGCGACAAGAAGGAGATGTACCTGGCGCTCCAGTCATTGCCCACAGGCTCTGGACGTACCAATGTGGGTATATATTACAAGGAGTTGACGGATGTGACTGATTTGAACAGCGTCATCAACTTCAGCAAGGATTGGAATGGCTTCTATCAAGTGAGCACCAAGGCATCGGCATATAGCTCTCTCGATCTGCAAGCCGATAATAAGATTGGTTTCATCTACGAGGAGACTCTCACTGGTTTTGGCAAGCGTCCCAACCCCGTTTCCACCAGCTTCCCCACTGGTAGTGGCGAGCACAACTTTGATGGCTTTGATAATATTTATCTGGCTATGGATTTGGAACTTATTACCAATCGTGCCTACTCTATTAAGCGCGATGTAAATCGTGGAGCCTTCCTTCAGGAATACTTCACCCAGATAGTAACAGAGAGTGCTCTCTCGGATGCTCAAAAGACCGAGGCTGGTGCTATGATTGAGGCCTTTGGCGATGAGCCATCATTGGCTCAAATAGATGCCCTCTATGCCCTATTGGCTTCCGTTAAACCTGCCGACCCATGGGATGGCAAAACTATCACCTTTACCAATGTTCAGCAGAATGGCAAGGAATATGTGCTCTACATCAGTGACAACAAGACATTGGAACTGAGCACCAAGTCGGCAGAAGAACTGGGCGATAAGGCTCAATTCCTTTGCAAGAAGGAACCCAGCGGTAAGTATAGTTTCCACAATAAGTCCACTAATCTGTACATGATATGGCGAGGCAAGGGTAATGGCTTCAATTCCGACAAAGGTACCCTCTCTGCCTATAATGCCACCTATTGCGATTGGTCAATCAATGATGGTAGTGCTTCTCGTGATAATACATATTATATTCAGAGCAAGCGAAGCAATGGCACCACGGACGGTACAATCATAGTCATGGCTAATGGCGTGTTTGATGCATGGTCATCTGGTGTGGGATATAGTGCCAACTATAGCAACCTATTCCGTCTGGATGTGGTGGAATCTGCCACTGGTATAGATTCTCTCGAGGAGGACACTACCCTACCCTCTGGCTCTGCTATTTACGATCTCTCTGGCCGTCGTGTAAACACCCCTGCCAAGGGTATTTACATACAGAATGGCAAGATTGTAATCAAGTAATAATCCGCCTGTCTAATAATTTAATTCACCATTAGTCTCCCAGCTTGTGTATATCGGCAAGTTGGGAGACATTTTTATATACAAACTGGGCGTAAACAGGTAATCAGGCAGTCAATTATTTTTTTGCTAAATACTCCTCTCATCGCTCGTATAATTCAAGTAAACTTGATTTAGCCATCGCTTAATCGCAAAAATAATTTGTTTTTGTCTCGTTATTTAATCATCTGTATGCAGAAAAAAGTAACCAAACTCCTAGTTTGACTAAGAGCTTGGTTACACTAGATAAATAGATTCTATATACGTCTATCTTATTTTGACGTGATATTACTTACCATTGTCATACGAAATTACGGAGTAACCAGTCTGACCATTAAGAGCAAAATTTAGGTAAGAAACAAATCTATAGCAGCAACAATCACCATAGGTAACCTTAACCTGTCCGTTAGCTTGCACAACAGGATAATCGAATGAGGGAGATACATTAATAACAGGTGAGTAGCTATATTCGCCCTTGCCTATAAATTCAGGACCTTTAACATCAATATAGGTTGTTCTAATCTGTGATTTTGGAATGAAATATCCAGGAATTGTGGGATGTGTACCAACATACCCCTCAACTACGAATTCAAACTTAGAGTGCCACCACTTAGACACCCAATATTTCAGTTTGTAGGTACTAGAGCTAAATTTGTTGCCTAATTTGTAATTTCTATAGTCTTCGTCTTGAGGCGAGATGAAAGAGGATACATTGTTTACTGCCTGAGCAATTGGAGTAGAATTCTTTGAAAAATCATTCCAAACATCATACAAATCCTTTATACCACCAATGATGCCAATGATATTCTTTGCGGTACCTCTGGTCTCTAATGTTTCCTTGTTGTCGCTATATATTCTCAAAGCTTCATCTACTGGAATATTATAGTCTGCAGCTGTTGTAGCTATATCCTTCATTCTTTCGAAGGAATTACCCTTTCTCAATAGATTAATGAATAGACCCATGTCGCTCTTCTTGGTAAAGAAGAAAGCGAATATATCGTGACAAACTAGCATTGAGTCCTCTCTACTTTCAAGAGCCATATCGTGTGTATTAGCCCATACCTCAATTAGGTGTGCTAAACCTTCTCTGCTAATTACATGAGTAGTATTTCTCCATTCCTCGCTACCTTCAATTGACTTGTTAATTGGGAATAGAACAGGAATCTCTTCTGTACCAAAGTTTGTGATAACGTCCTCTATTTTTAGTACCACTGAGTCTCCGTAGCTTAATTCACGAGTAATAACATATCCTTCCTTAAATTCCATAATACCCTCAGGATTTGGGGTTTCTGGAGTGGTAACATCTTCATTGCACGAAGAGATGCTAAACATGGCCAACATTGACAGGCCAAGAAGTGATAATCTATTTAATGTTTTCATATTGTTGAATGTTTAGAAACTATTTTTGGGAGTATTATTTAATTAGTCTTTTTGTAGCCATTCTTGCCGTCTACCTCAAATCTTACACGACCACTTCTATTATTACAACAGCAGTCTCCGTAGCTGATATATACCTCACCACCGCCAATCGCAATAATATTATCGCCTTCAAATCTGAATACACCTGGATTAAAGGTTGTTTCACCAGTTACATGCATACCTGCGGTTGCCTTAACCTTACTAACAATCATACCAATGCGAGAAATATATCTACCATTGTCATTCTTTCTCTTGCTATTGTAATAGCTTTCAATAGAGAACTTAATTTGTGCCATAGGAAGAGACTTTGAGCCATATCTGTACTCATAAGTACCTGTTTCTACTCTTGCAGGATCAATGTATTTCATTACATCAAGTTCATCCTGGTGTAAATAACTGGTGTATTGATTCTTAATATCAACGACGGGTTTTCCATTCTTGACAAAGGCTACGATAAACTTAGACAAGTATACAGTACCCTTGACAACAGCCTTAACAACAGAAGTTACAGTTGAAGCAGAAGGACCACGGCTGATGCTTGTTTCATCCTCAGGGAAACCAATTTTTTTAATCTCCTGATAATAGGCGATAGGGTCAACGTTGTTTCTCAACATATTATTGTAAAGATGATTCAAAGCCATGGTATTCTGGCTAGTAGCTCGAGTAGTTTTAAATTCATCTGCTATTTGAATAGCAGCTTCGAGTCTATCTGCTCTACCCTGACAAAGATATACAAGTTGAGCTAATTCGATATTATTAGACTTCAAGAAACCTGCTAGATCTTGATAAGCACGAATTTTATTTTCTAATGTGAGATTTGTGTGGTGAGTTACTCCCCAAGCTACAGCAAAAATGCGGATAAAATTTTCATGCTCCTCTCTGTTTAATGTAAAGAATGAGTGATTTAAATCTGCCAATCCAGCAGGAACTTCTACACCACCAACCTTGTGACTTTGGTTTACATAGAATAGAGCTGGATGCTCATCGGTACCAAAGTTGATTACAGAGTCAATAGCTTCCTCTATAACCTCATCGTCAAATAGCATTTGACTATACATTTCAGTATTAGGCTTGATAGCTCGTTCAACGGTTTGTGGTTTTTCATACGCAGGACCATCGTCCTCGCTACATGATGCCATAAATAAAGATGTTAAAAGGGCACCAGCAATCAAAAAATTTTTTTTCATAATTGTTTTGTTTTAGGTTAAGTTCTTAATAATTGTTCATTTTAGAGTTTTAGTTATCGCAAATTTACGTATTAATCAAAAAAAATAAACATCGCCATATAAAAAAAATCTTTTTTTTATTAGATTGTGTTAATTACATTTAATTTACCTTCTTTACACATTATATATATAGCAATGTTTTGTTAAACATATATGTATAACAAAGGGGTGTCGGGAAATTTACCTATACGGTCGAATATTTCAAGACGCATTTCCTGGTACTAACAGAACCCTCTGTATGGAGAGATATCACAAAACGTGCCCTCGTTTACCAACCACCCGCAAGGATGGGATGGGACGAAACGTCCACCACCTATTGCTTCACTGTTAGTCAGGTATTAACTCCGTAGATATTTCTCACGCTCGTCTAATTCAAGTAAACTTGATTCTACCCTCGCTTAATCGCAAAATTCAATTATTTTTTGGCTAAGTATTGGTTTTAAAATCAAATGGTAGTCCTTTTTTAATTTGAAGTGTCAAAAATACGTCGCCATATCAGTAATTTGTTTAAAGAAGGCGAATTGGAATAGGATAGTAATATGCAAATTTGCATAATACTCTTTCAAAGTACAAGTTCACTGCTATCTACAATCTCGATGTTATCATCTTCGTCGGCTATCTTGTATAGAGCCAGCGTGTCTAAATTTCGTCTGTTCATTGTGCGAAGATACGATGGACGTCGTGTGAATAGACAGAGGATAGACAATGTGTCTAAAATCGTGTGATATCGGGTTGTTAATTAGCAAGATAATAGATGGTATAATTGTGCGTGATGTAGTTTCTGTATCCCCCATCATTTGCTGGTGAACATTGTCTGATGGCTATAGGTGTAGTCAAAAAAAGTACTGACACTACTGACTCACTGACTACACCTTGGCTCAGAATTGGCCTGTAGAGCCAGTTTCAGAAGACGGGCATCGGAGAGAATCGTTGGCTGACTACACTTTTGGCATGTTTTTAGCATCTGAAAATGCTCAGTTTTGAGCTTCGATATGTGAAAAAATCCCCATTTTGCAAAATTTTTCTCTCCTGGCGCATGAAGGACGCAAAATCACCAATTGAGTCAAAAGTGCTCCATTTTGTGCTCATTTCTTTGAAAAATGCCCTTGTACCTGTTGTTGTCACTACGGATGGCAGGGTGGGGGTGAGTGTATTTTATTGTTTATCACTCTGTTTGGCTTCCTTCTTGGCATTGGCAATGGAATCCTCCATCAGTTGGCGGTTGATGGCGTCGGTGAGCTCATCCTCGTAGGTGCGAGCATCCAACTGTTCCAGAGCCTCCATGGCCTTCTTGTTGCGCTTCTCCTTGCGCCTCTCCTTTATGGCAAAGGGATGCATAATATAATCGGTAGCCTTGCCTCCTATCACGTCAGAGATACTCTTTTGTCCAGGTTGCTTCTTCTGCTTCTTTCTGGTTTCCTCCAGCACGTCCAGCACACGAAGCCTCTTCTGGCCACCAACCTCTAGCTCTCTCAATGTGTCCACCTTGGTTGTTTCGGTGGTGTCTGCCATACTTACGCAGGGCATTGGGGTAGAGTGGGATAGGGTAGTGTGAGAGGCCAGGATACAAGCCATTATTGCTACGATTACTAGCGAGAGAGGACTTTTCATACAGACTTAGAATAGTTTTTGCGAAGACAAAGTTACAATTTACTTTGCTTACCAACAAGGATTTAACATTTTTTAACACAGATGTCTCTTTTCCAGCAGAGAGGTGTCGTTTCCTCCCTATCTCATGTCTATGTGAGATTAATGTGCTTCAAGCCAATTCTTGCCCCAACCCACATCGGCTATCAACGGTATGGCCAATTGTGCGGCACTCTGCATCTCTTCAATAACCAGGGCTTGGAGCGCCTCTTTCTCTTCGGGTAGTACGGTGAAGATTAGTTCGTCGTGTACCTGCAATATCATACGGCTCTTGAGGCCTTCGTGGCGCATGCGATTGTCCACCCTTATCATGGCTATCTTCATGATGTCTGCGGCACTTCCCTGGATGGGCGAATTGATGGCATTGCGCTCGGCATATCCTCGCACCACGGCATTGTGACTATTGATATCGGGTAGGGGACAGCGACGCTTGAAGATGGTTTGGGTATATCCATTTTCGCGTGCAGTGGCTATGCTTTGCTCCATGTATTGCTTTACGTTGGGATAGCTCTCGAAATAACCATCTATAAGCTGCTTTGCTTCGCTTCTGCTGCATCCTAACCGTTCGGCAAGGCCGAAGGCACTGATGCCGTAAATAATGCCGAAATTAGCCGTTTTGGCAGCGCGTCGCTCATCGGAGGTTACTTCGCCTATTTCCTTGTGGAAAATCTTAGCTGCCGTGGCTGCATGGATGTCTTCTCCGTCCAGAAAGGCCTGCACAAGATTGGGGTCTTGGCTCAGGTGTGCCATGATGCGTAGTTCTATCTGGCTATAGTCGGCAGAGAGGAGGATGTGTCCTTCGTCGGGGATGAAAGCCTTGCGCACTTCCTTGCCCATGGCATCGCGTACGGGGATGTTTTGCAGATTAGGGTTGGAGGATGAAAGGCGACCGGTGGTTGTGACCGTCTGATTGAAGGTTGTGTGTATATGTCCGGTATCTGGATTGACCAAGCGGGGTAGGGCATCGATGTACGTGCCAAGCAATTTTTTCAGTCCTCTGTGCTCAAGGATTTTGCCTACTATTTCGTGCTTGTTGCGCAGACCTTCCAGTACCTCTTCTCCGGTTACATACTGACCGGTTTTTGTCTTCTTGGCCTTGGAATCCAGTTTGAGTACATCAAACAGTATTTCGCCCACTTGACGAGGCGATGCTATGTTGAATCTCTGACCGGCCAGGATGTATATTTCTTCCTCCAGTCGTAGCATCTCTTGAGTGTAGTGCTGACTGGTTTCGGCAAGTCCCTTTTCGTCTATGCGCACACCAGCACTCTCCATGCGTGCCAGTACGCACATCAGTGGCATTTCTATGTCCTCAAACACGCTCCATAGGTCCCTCTCATGCAGTTGTGTCTCGAAGAGTTGCTTTAGCGATAGGATAGTGGGGCATCTGTAAGCATCCTTCAGATAATCAAGGCCATGGCGCATCTCGGGATGCAGAAGATAGTGTGCTATGGCGGTGTCAAAGAGCAATGGCTTTTCTTTGGCTCCCTCCTCGCCTCGAGGGCACTCCATCAGGTGAGGGAACTGTTGGGTAAGTTCCTTCCAGTGTGTTTTCAAATCGTGACCAATGATAGTATTTCCTTCCAGGAAGAAGGGTGCCTCGCTAACGATGCCAAATTCGCCCTCTGGTGGCAGATTAAATAGGTCGTATACGGGCTTTTCACTTGCCGATGATGCTTTTTCGGCACCACCTTCAGCCTTACCAAAATCGTCAAAATTGGCAAAGAGGTCGCCTTGTATACTTCCATCGCTAAACTTCTCCTGATGTCTCGTTTTCTTTTCTTTCTGAGTAGCCTTTTTCTCCTCGGAAGAGGTGGCATTGGCTTGTTTCTTCTTTAGCAACTGACGGAACTCCAATTGTTCATATATTTCCTGTAGTGCCTGATTATCGGGTTCGGTGATTTTTAGCGCTTCCAGGTCTAAAGTAATGGGTGCATCCGTAACAATTGTGGCCAACCAGTAGCTTTGTTTGATTTGTTCCGTGTTTTCGGATATCTTCTTCTGAATGGCTCCTTTTAGTTTGTCAATATTATTCAATAGATTATCTATACTTCCCCATTGTTGTACAAGCGTACATGCGGTCTTTTCTCCCACACCAGGACAACCAGGGATATTGTCGCTCGCATCGCCCATGAGGCCCAGGATATCTATAACCTGAAGGGGGGATTCTATTCCCCACTTCTCGCATATTTCCTCAGGGCCCATTATCTGAGCTTCAGCCTTACCCACGGGTGGGCGATACATGCTCACGTTTGGGGTAACCAATTGGCCATAATCCTTGTCGGGAGTCATCATATAGGTGCAGATACCTTGTTGGTCGGCTTGTTTGGCCAATGTGCCTATCACATCGTCTGCCTCGTATCCAGAAACCTCCAATACGGGTATGTGGTATGCCTTTAGTATCTCTTTGATTTTGGGCACGGCAAAGCGTATGGCTTCGGGTGTTTCTTCGCGCTGAGCCTTATAATCAGGGTATTTTTCATGACGGAAGGTACCTCCGTGAGGGTCAAAAGCCACACCCAGATGGGTGGGTTGCATATTGCGAAGTACATCTTCCAGGGTATTTACAAAACCAAGAATGGCGCTTGTGTTTTCACCCTTGGAATTGTAGCGTGGGTTCTTGATAAAGGCATAATAGGCTCTATAGATGAGAGCATATGCATCTAGAAGGAATAATTTCATATCTTTTTAACATATTTGGACACAAAAATAATGAAAAAAAGTGAGATTTTTCGGTCTTTTTGTGTAATTTTGCGCATCAAAAATATAAATTTACAACAATCAAAGTGGAATTACTAAAGGAGATTAGAAAACCAGTGGAGCAGGATTTGGCACGTTACAATGAAATGTTTGCCGAATCGCTTACGTCCGATAACGCACTTCTCAACGTTGCTCTCGAGCATTTACTTCAGCGCAAGGGCAAGCAGATGCGTCCCTTGTTGGTGATGTTGGCGGCTCGTGGTGGAAGTAATAATGAAGGACTATTGGATGACAAGGTTTTGCATGCCGCCATTGCTTTCGAATTGCTTCATACGGCTTCTTTGGTACACGATGATATTGTGGACGAGAGCGACCGCCGTCGTGGTCAGAAGAGTGTAAATAATCTTCTGGATAATAAGGCTGCTGTTCTTGTTGGTGATTTCCTCTTGAGTAAGGCTATTGAACATGCAGTGGCTTGTGGTAATTTCCGTGTTGTAGAGTTGATTTCCAACGTTGGTGTAATGCTCTCTGACGGAGAACTTCTCCAATTGGCAAACATTGATTCCCAGGAGATTGAGGAAAGTAGATACTATGATGTGATTAGGAAGAAAACGGCATCTCTCTTCTCCGCTTGTGCCGAAGCTGGTGCATCACTTACTTCCGACAACGAAGGTTATATCTACACGATGAAACGCTTTGGTATGTTGTTAGGAATTTGTTTCCAATTGAGAGACGATATTTTTGATTATGACAACACGCAGGATGTAGGCAAACCAACGGGCAATGATATGAAGGAGGGCAAGTTGACTCTACCCGTAATCTTTGCTTCTCGCAAGAATGCATTTGTCCAGGAATTGGCTCTAAAGGTTAGACGTTTTGAAGCATCTGTAGAGGAAATAGAACATCTGGTTCAACTGACCATACACGAGGGTGGTGTGCTTTATGCAGAAGCCGCCATGACTGATTTCTCTCATATGGCTAGCGGTTTGCTGGATGAAGTTGGGGAGCGCGAGATAGCAAAAACTCTGCAATTGTATCTCGACTTTGTTTCTCAGAGAAAGTTATAGTCTTAGCTCTTGATGCTGATTTAGCTCTTGTTTTTCTTTTTGACTTGTATAGTTTGGTTGATCATGATTGGTCAACTGGTTTGCTTATTCCTTTCAGCCTCTTTATTCGGATATTCAGATATTCAGTTGCTATTTTTCTGTAACCTAGTTTTCGGTTTTTCAGTTTTCAGTTCCTGCTTTGGTAATCAGTAATCAGTAATCAGATAGTAAAAATGGTTAATGCTTGATGGTTGACAGATGACAGATGACAGTTAATGGTTGACAAGTGACAGATGATGCTTAACAGTTAACAATTAACAGTTAACAGTTATTAAATGTCGAATGTCAGATGTCAGTTATCGTTTAGTGGTCATTAGATGGTGGATGTTGAGTGTTTTGAAGGAAATCCACCGCGAGTGGCTAAAATTTTGCAAAAATACGCATTCTCAATCTAGAATAAAATCTATCTGCAACATAAAAAATGGCCCTAATAGACTGAAATTCATCTATTAAGGCCTTTTTTAGCTCTCTGAGAATCCCTTTTTTCTTATTTTTCGGCCATCTGCACACGTATTTCAGACGCAAAATGGGCAAAAATGCTATGTGCGAGTGACTAGAGTAGGGTAGGGGAGCTTCTCAGATAATATAGAGTTTATGATTCTCAGTTAGAAGAACTTTACTTCCTTGCCAACTATTTCGCTTAGCAAAAGATTTGCCAAACGGCTGGTGCCAAGACGGAAGAGTTCATTTGTTAACCACTCCTCTCCAAGAACTTCCTTTACTATAGTATAATAGGTAAGCGCATCACGAACGGTGTTCAAACCGCCTGCTGGTTTAAGACCAATCTTGATGCCTGTCTTTTCGTGGTACTCTTTGATAGCTTCGCACATTACATATACGGCTTCTGGTGTGGCAGCAGGATTCTCCTTGCCAGTACTTGTCTTGATATAATCAGCACCAGAGTACATGGCCAAAAGGCTTGCGGTCTTGATGTCTGAGGCATTGCCAAACAACCCAGTTTCAAGAATAACTTTCAGCTTTTTGTCGCCGCAAACAGCCTTCAATTCGCTGATTTCATCACATACTGTTTCGTAATCACCGCTCAGGAATTTGCCGATACTCATTACTATATCTATCTCTGTAGCGCCGTCTTTTATGGCTAGAGCTGTCTCTGCCACCTTGACCTCGATGAGTGCCTGAGAGCTTGGGAATGAGCCGCTTACGCATGCCAATTCCACACCTTCTACCTCCAGGCTTTGGTTCACTATCTGTGCAAAGCATGGGTATACACAGATGGTGGCCACGTGAGGTAGCTCCATGTATTCGTCCTCAAATTTGTTTACATTCTCTACTAGTTTTAGAATGCTTTCATCGCTATCAGTGGCTTTTAGTGAGGTTAGTTCTATGCTACCAAAGAGGAATTTCTTTATATCAAGGGTGTTGTTTTCTTCCACCCCGTCCTCAACTATTCTCTTAACCTTACGAGTGACTTCTTCGTCATTGATGTTGGTGTTGTACTGGGCCAACATGCGTTCATACTTGTTTTCTTCCATGTCTAATATCCTTGTTTTATTGTTATTTTTCTTTCATTTTAGCTTTATTCCTGATGATTCAAATATGCAAATAAGGTATTTCCTTTGCTTTCACCGATGCATTTCTGCAACTCTTCCAAAGTGGCCTTTTTGATACGAGTGAGGCTCTTAAACTCCTTCAGAAGTAGTTCCTTTGTCTTAGGACCAATGCCAGTTATTGTGTCCAATTCGCTAGCCGTTTGTCGCTTGCTTCTCTTGTCTCTATGGAAGGTGATTGCAAAGCGATGTACCTCGTCTTGTATGTGTGTGAGCATATGAAACAGAGCGCTATCAAGTCTTAATCCAATGCTCATTTGAGGGAATCCAAATAGCAATTCGTTGGTCTTGTGATGCTCGTTTTTGGCCAATCCAGCGATAGGTATTTCCAGATTTAGTTCGTCTTCCACTACCTCTCTTATTACCTCCATTTGGCCCTTTCCACCGTCCGCTATAATCAGATTGGGTAGGGGAGTGTTCTCGCTTATCATTCGGGTGTATCTACGACGAACAACCTCTTTCATTGAGGCGTAATCATCGGGTCCTGTCACCGTTTTTATATTGTATTTTCGGTACTCTTTTTTGCTCGGTTTTCCCTTTCTGAACACTATGCATGCAGCCACGGCATCATCTCCACTGATATTACTATTATCAAAGCATTCTATATGCAATGGTAGGGTTTCTATACCAAGAGCGTCTTGCAATTCCTTCAGACATCTTACCTGTTTTTGCTCAGGATTCAACTTATCTTTCTGATTTAATCGGTCCTTTTTATATTGCAGAGTATTTAGTTTTGATAGCTCCAAGAGTTTCTTTTTATCCCCTCTTTGAGGAATGGTGAACTCTATATTTTCCAAATTTAGTTCCACGTGAAACGGAACGATGATTTCTTTACTCTGGCTTCCGTATCTGGCTCTCATTTCACCAATGCCAGCAACGAGTAATTCTTCTGCGGTTTCACCCAGTTTTTTACTGTATTCAAAGGTAAATGCTTGGTTGATGCATCCATTTACCACGTGCAGATAGTTGATATAGGCCTCCTTTTCATCGTTCTCAATATAGAACACGTCTATATTATGAAGGGTATTGTTTACAACCTCGCTCTTATTGCGATAATTCTCGAGTAAATCGTATTTTTTCTTGATTACTTCGGCTTCTTCAAATCTTAATTCTTCTGCAAGCGATTGCATTTCAGAAAGCATCTTTCTCTGAATATCCTTGGTGTTTCCTTTTAGAATTTCTTTTGCCTCATTTATGTAACTGAGGTATTCGTCCCTGGTTTGAAGTCCGCAACAAGGCCCCTTGCAATTCTTAATATGGTATTCCAGGCACACCTTGTGCTTGCCAGAACAGATGCTTTCATGGGAGATTTTCTCTTTGCATGTACGAAGCGGATAGAGGTTTTTAATCAGTTCCAATAATGCCTGTAGGGTAGGGATGTGACTATAAGGACCGAAATATAATCCCGCACCTTTGACTATTTTTCTCGTATATATTATACGTGGCAGATACTCGTTGGTTATACAAATGCTAGGATAAGTTTTACCGTCTTTTAGCAGGATATTGTATCTGGGGTTCCATTGCTTGATAAGGTTGTTTTCCAATAGGAGAGCGTCCTCTTCGCTATTAACCACGATGTATTTTATATCGCGAATTTTACTAACGAGGATGCTGGTTTTAAAGTTGTCGTGCTCTCTATTGAAATAACTATTTACCCTTCTTTTGAGGTTTTTAGCCTTGCCAACGTATATTATTGTTCCGTTTTCATCAAGATATTGATAACAACCAGGGAGCTCTGGTAAACTCCCTGCTATAGATTTCAGTTTTGTTATTATCTCATCTCTTTTCATGCTAGATGCCTT
The DNA here is from genome assembly GCA_017381015.1 of Bacteroidaceae bacterium. Lineage (GTDB taxonomy): Bacteria > Bacteroidota > Bacteroidia > Bacteroidales > Bacteroidaceae > Physcousia. The sequence continues at coordinate 40,900 of JAFOCV010000045.1, read as the reverse complement.
TGCTTATAATTATATGCGAAGTAGGGTTGTAATCTCCACGTCAGGATCCAGGATGTCTCTGCCGTGCAATCCCTCGATGGTTAGTTCGATGATAAAGTTAATGTATATTTTCTTTGGATTGAAACGCTTTACCAGGTCATATACAGCTTTCATCGTGCCACCAGTAGCAAGAAGGTCGTCATGCAGAAGAAGTACATCGTCAGATGAGATAGCATCAGAGCTCATGCAAATCTTGTCCTCTCCATATTCTTTTTGGTAGGTTTGTTCTATTACCTCGCCTGGTAGTTTGCCGGGTTTACGAGCCATCACGAATCCAGCATTGAGGTCAGCTGCCAATGTGCAACCAAGAGGGAAACCGCGACTCTCCAAACCCACCACCTTGGTTATGCCCTTGTCTTTATAAAGTCTAAAAACCTCTTCCCTCATTATCTTCAGGCATTCTGGGTTGCGGAAGAGAGTTGTGACGTCTTGAAATTGAATTCCAGGGATGGGAAAGTCAGGAACGACTCTTAGATTCTGTAATAACGTTTGTTTATTCATTTTTGAGAAATTTATTCTTCTGTTGTTTCACGTGAAACGATTATTGATTTTGCTTTGAATTTTATCTGCCCATTAAGACAAGGAGTACGTTTATGTCCGAGGGCGAAACACCTGGTATGCGAGAAGCCTGAGCAAGAGTCTCGGGGTTAATCTTGATAAGTTTTTGTCTTGCTTCTGTGGAAAGAGATTTTATGTTCTCATAATCAAACTTGCCTCTGATTTTGATATTCTCCAGACGTAGCATCTTGTCGGCAATCTCTCTTTCACGTTTGATATAACCATCATACTTTATCTGAATTTCTGCCGCCTCGATTATCTCCTCTCTGCGATTGGGAATGGTGCTCAGGAATTGTTCGAGAGCTTTGATGTGCTTCTCCAGAGAAAGAATGGTAATCTGAGGACGAGTGATGAGGTCAATCAACTTGCAACCCTTCTTCAGGGGAACGCTACCAAGCGATTCCAAAGCATCGTTAATATAGATGGCTTTTACGGAGAAGTTCTTGCAGAAACCAATAATCTTCTCTATCCATTCCTTCTTCTCCAACCAGTAGTCATATCTTTGTTTTGTAGCCAATCCAATATTATAACTGCGCTCTGTCAAACGGGCATCAGCATCATCCTGCCTGAGAAGAATACGATACTCGGCTCTCGAGGTAAACATACGATAAGGTTCGTCAACTCCCTTTGTCACCAAATCGTCAATTAGTACACCGATGTAAGCCTCGTCACGATGAAGAACAAAACTATCCTTACCCTGCAATTTCAGTGCCGCATTGATACCAGCAATTAGACCTTGGCCAGCTGCCTCCTCATACCCAGTGGTGCCATTTACCTGACCGGCGAAATATAGATTTTCCACTATCTTTGACTCAAGCGTGTGGTACAATTGTGTTGGGTCGAAGTAATCGTATTCGATGGCATAACCAGGACGGTATACCTGTACATCACGGAAGCACTCAATCTTTCTCAAAGCCTCCAGCTGCACATCGATGGGCAGAGAAGAAGAGAAACCGTTCAGGTAGTATTCCTGCGTGTCAACACCCTCGGGTTCGAGGAACAATTGGTGCTGGTCCTTATCAGCAAAAGTAACGAGTTTTGTTTCTATGCTCGGGCAATAGCGAGGACCAATACTTTGTATCTGACCATTGTAAAGAGGAGAGTCGGCAAGTCCAGCTCTCAATCTCTCGTGAGTATCAGTATTGGTGTACGTTATCCAACAGGGAAGTTGGGGTAGGGAATGAGTTTTTTCTATGAAAGAAAAATTTTGACAGACGCTATCACCCGGTTGTTCTTGCATGTCTTCAAAGTGGACAGAACGACCGTCAATACGAACCGGTGTGCCGGTCTTCATGCGACCACAAACGATGCCATGTTTGGTGATGCTCTCCGTTAGTTCTTTAGATGCAGGTTCGGCACATCTTCCTCCCTCGAGTTTGGTCTTGCCGATATGCATAAGACCATTCAAGAAGGTGCCCGCGGTGATAATCACGCTCTTTGCCTTGATGGTGACGTCCATGTATGTTTTCACACCGATAGCTTGCTTGGTATCTTCGTCCACGAGGAGTTCCCTTGCCTGGTCTTGCCAGATGCTCAGGTTGTCACAATTCTCCAGAATCTTTCTCCATTCGCAGATGAATTTGGCTCTGTCACATTGAGCGCGAGGGCTCCACATTGCAGGTCCTTTGCTACGGTTGAGCATTCTGAATTGAATAGCCGTGCGGTCGGTGACGATACCCGTGTAGCCACCCAGTGCATCTATCTCTCGCACGATTTGTCCCTTGGCAATACCACCAATGGCAGGGTTGCAGGACATCTGCGCAATCTTGTTCATATCCATGGTCACCAAGCATGTCTTCGCACCCAGTTTTGCACTAGCAGCAGCAGCCTCGCAACCAGCATGTCCAGCACCAATAACAACAACGTCGTAATTAAGTTCCATTTTCAATAAATCAATATTTCATTCGCAAAAGTACGTAAATCTTTCTACTTTTTTTGAAAAGCATTGCATAAATAAATAAATTACCTTAAATTTGTGGCGTGCATAATACCCAAAAGTGAGTATTTGCACCATGAAGCGTGTAAAAAATGTGCTAAAATAGGAACGAACAAAATTTTTAAATAAACATTAATTTTAATCAAAATCCTATGTGGTTAATCAATTCATCAATCGGTAGGAAGGTGGTTATGTCGGTAACCGGCATTGCGCTCATTCTCTTCCTTCTGTTCCATGCGTCAATGAACGTAGTGGCTCTTATCAGTGCCGAGGGTTACAACATGATTTGTGCCTTCCTTGGTGCTAATTGGTATGCGGTAGCAGCAACAGTTGGTTTGGCTGCTTTGGTAGTGTTGCACTTCCTTTACGCTTTTTGGTTGACAGTACAGAACCGTCGTGCTCGCGGTAACAGCCGTTACGAGGTTACTGATACCCCCAAGAAGGTAGAGTGGAGTAGCCAGAACATGCTTGTTCTTGGTATCATCGTAATCCTGGGTATGGGTCTTCACCTATGGAACTTCTGGGCAAAGATGATGCTCGTTGAGCTTGCTCCCTGTGCAGGTGACCATCACTTGGCTACCAATGGTGTGTACTGGATTGCTGAGACATTCTCTTGCCCCGTTTACACCGTTATCTATTTGGTTTGGTTGGCAGCTCTTTGGATGCACTTGAACCACGGTTTGTGGAGCTCAATGCAGACCTTGGGTTTGAGCGGCAAGGTATGGTTCAACCGCTGGCGTGTTATCAGCTGCGTGGTTTCAACTATCATCATCTTGATGTTCGTTGCCGTAGCTGTTGCATTCTGCTTCGGTTATCGTCCTGCTGACTTCGATCAGATCAATGCAGTTGTAGAAGGTTGCCATGCAATGGGCCTTTGCTAATTAATTTATTAAACTAATCCATTAATCTATAATCTACCAAAATCATGGCAAAGACTTTAGATTCAAGAATCCCCGAGGGACCTATTGCTGAAAAATGGACCAACTATAAGGCTCACCAGCGTTTGGTTAACCCCAAGAATAAACTCAAGCTCGATGTTATCGTAGTAGGTACAGGTTTGGCTGGTGCCAGCGCTGCCGCTTCTTTGGCTGAGATGGGTTTCAATGTATATAATTTCTGTATTCAAGACTCACCCCGTCGTGCACACTCAATCGCTGCACAGGGTGGTATCAATGCTGCAAAGAACTATCAGAATGATGGTGACTCTGTTTATCGTCTATTCTACGATACAGTAAAGGGTGGCGACTATCGTGCTCGTGAGGCTAACGTATATCGTTTGGCAGAGGTGAGCAACGCTATCATCGACCAGTGTGTGGCACAGGGCGTTCCCTTCGCTCGCGAATATGGTGGCATGCTAGCCAACCGTTCTTTCGGTGGTGCTCAGGTAAGCCGTACTTTCTATGCTAAGGGTCAGACAGGTCAGCAGCTATTGTTGGGTGCTTACTCTTCATTGAGCCGCATGGTAAATACCGGTAAGGTAAAGCTCTTCACTCGTTACGAGATGGAAGACGTAGTTATCGTTGATGGTCGTGCTCGTGGTATCATCGCTAAGGATTTGGTTACTGGTAAGCTCGTTCGCTTCAGTGCCAATGCTGTTGTAATCGCTACTGGTGGTTATGGCAATGCATACTTCCTCAGCACCAACGCTATGGGTTGTAACTGCACCGCTGCTATCCAGTGCTACCGTAAGGGTGCTGTGATGGCTAACCCCTCATACGTTCAGATTCACCCCACATGTATCCCCGTACATGGCGACAAGCAGTCAAAGTTGACTCTTATGTCAGAGTCTCTTCGTAACGATGGTCGTATCTGGGTTCCCAAGAAGTTGGAAGATGCTAAGGCACTTCAGGCTGGTACCAAGCAGGGTTATGAGATTCCCGAGGAAGACCGCGACTACTACTTGGAGCGTCGTTATCCCGCATTCGGTAACTTGGTTCCCCGTGACGTAGCTTCACGTGCAGCTAAGGAGCGTTGCGACAAGGGCTTCGGTGTAAACAACACTGGTTTGGCTGTATTCCTTGACTTCTCTGAGTCTATCCAGCGTTTGGGTATCAAGGAAATCCTTCAGCGTTATGGCAACCTCTTCGAGATGTACGAGGAGATTACCGACGTTAACCCCGGCAAGCTAGCTAAGACCGTTAATGGCGTAGAGTACTATCATCCCATGATGATTTTCCCCGCTATCCACTACACAATGGGTGGTGTATGGGTTGACTACGAGTTGCAAACCACTATCCCCGGCCTATTCGCTATCGGTGAGTGTAACTTCTCTGACCACGGTGCTAACCGCCTAGGTGCTTCTGCTCTTATGCAGGGCTTGGCCGACGGTTACTTCGTTCTACCTTATACTATACAGAACTACTTGGCCGACCAGAAGCTATGGTCACGCCTATCTACCGACCTTCCCGAGTTTGAGGAGGCTGAGAAGGCTGTTCAGGCAGAAATCGACCGTTTGATGAACATCAAGGGTAAGCGCTCTGTTGACTCTATCCACAAGGAGTTGGGTCACATCATGTGGGAGCACGTAGGTATGGGTCGTACCAAGGAAGGTTTGCAAGAGGGTTTGAAGCTCTTGAAGGCTATCCGCAAGGAGTTCAACGAGAACCTGTTCATCCCCGGTACCAAGGAAGGTTTGAACGTAGAGTTGGATAAGGCTATCCACTTGCGCGACTTCATCCTTATGGGCGAGTTGATTGCATACGATGCTCTACATCGTGAGGAAAGTTGTGGTGGTCACTTCCGTGAGGAGCACCAGACAGAGGAAGGCGAAGCTAAGCGCGACGACGAGAACTTCTTCTACGTTGGTTGCTGGGAATACCAGAACAACGACGAGGCTGCTCCTGAGCTTATCAAGGAGGCTCTCCAGTACGAGATTATCAAGGTTCAGCAGCGTAACTATAAGAACTAACCCCCTTAATCCTAAAGATTATTATGGCAAAAAATATATCAGTAACTGTAAAGTTTTGGAAGCAGAATGGTCCTAAGGACAAGGGTCATTTTGAGAAGCACGAAATGAAGAACGTGCCCGACGATACTTCATTCTTGGAGATGCTAGACATGATGAACGAGGAACTCATTGCTGCTGGCAACGAGCCCTTCGTATTCGATCATGACTGTCGTGAAGGCATCTGTGGTATGTGCTCACTATATATCAATGGTACTCCTCATGGTAAGACCGAGCGTGGTGCTACAACTTGCCAGTTGTACATGCGTAAGTTCAATGATGGCGACGTTATCACCGTAGAGCCTTGGCGCAGTGCAGGTTTCCCTGTAATCAAGGACTGTATGGTAGACCGTATGGCATTCGAGAAGATTATGCAGGCAGGTGGTTACACCAGCATCCGTACTGGTCAGGCTCAGGACGCTAATGCTATCCTTATCTCAAAGGATGATGCCGACGAGGCAATGGATTGCGCTAGCTGTATCGGTTGTGGTGCATGTGTAGCAGCATGTAAGAACGGTTCTGCTATGCTATTCGTTTCTTCTAAGGTAAGCCAGTTTGCACTCCTTCCCCAGGGCAAGGTAGAGGCTGCACGCCGTGCCAAGGCAATGGTTGCTAAGATGGACGAGTTGGGCTTCGGTAACTGTACCAACACCCGCGCTTGCGAGGCTGTTTGTCCTAAGTGCGAAACCATCTCTAACATCGCACGCTTGAACCGCGAGTTCATCAAGGCAAAGCTTGCTGACTAAGCAACTAGACAACCTTTCCTTATGTATATAATATTGCATTGTATATAATATAGCATAAGGATATGAAATAATCCCGGTGGCATTAGCGCCATCGGGATTTATAATTTCTTTCAGATTTTCTGGGTTTTCTGGGTTTTCTGATTACTCCGAATACTCTGAATACTCTGATAAAACCTAAATCCTCCCTCAAATGAATGAGCCATTTGTTTTCCCAGCCTCCTTCCTCAACCTTGAGAATATTGCCCGCTCTGCCGATGGAGTAGAGTACCATCCTTTGCACCCCTTTCTGCCCGAGAACTGCCGAGTGCTCTTTTTGGGCAGTTTTCCGCCACAGAGGAAGCGCTGGTGCATGGACTTCTACTATCCCAACTTCATCAACGACCATTGGCGCATTGAGGGACTCATATTCTTTGGCAATAAGGACTATTTGGTGGACACCGAGGCAAAGACATTCCGTCTGGACCTTATCATTCCCTTCCTTTACAACAAGGGCATTGGTTTCTATGATACCTCCACCGCTGTGCGCCGACTGAAGGACAATGCCTCGGACAAGTTTCTGGAGGTTGTACTGCCCACCGACATTCATGCTCTCCTGTCTCGTGTACCTCATTGCCGTGTAATAGTCACCACAGGCGAGAAAGCCACCATTACCCTATGCAATACCCTCTCCATTCCCGAAATGCCCTCTGTGGGGCAATACGTGCCCATTCCGGGGCTTTGTGCCGATGGATATCCTGTGGTGCTTTATCGTCTGCCTTCTTCTTCACGTGCATACCCACTTTCCTTGCCCAAGAAGGCCGAGGCATACCGCCAAATGTTCAAATTCTGCGGAGTGGAGTAGGGGGAGAGAGACTTTTCATGTGATTACGAGTGTTCCAAGGTGATAAGTATTAGCACTTCTGCGAAATAGACAAGAAGCAGAGGTGCTACTATAATGGTTTTCTGTCTTTTCTTTTTTCTTTGCCTTGTCGAATAGAAAACTAAGCCTTAAACAGCTCCTCCCAAAAATGATATCGCCCAACCAGTCCTAATGGCTTCATAGTTATCGGGATTTTTTAGTGCTTCACGTAAAAAATAGTAAAATAGCGAGTATTTTTTATTCGAAATGGAAGAATATGTGTTTGAAATTAACTATATTTGTCGCGAGATTTTTACGAAAACAAGATAAATTTGTCAAACAACTAATGAAAACAACTGGATGACTGATGTCATCTGTCCTTAATTAGTATATTTAATACTTGATATATTATGATACATTTTGTTAAACTTTTTAGTCAATCCGTAAGAGAGAATTGGACCTCGCCTGCTGTGACTAATTTTGGCGGTGTTACCTATACTTACGGCCAAATGGCAGAGCAGATAGCCAAGTACCACATTCTTTTTGCAGAGGCAGGTATCAAGAAGGGTGACAAGGTGGCTCTTTATGCTCGCAACTCAGCAGAATGGGTTGTAGCTTACTTTGCCACACTTACCTACGATGCAGTGTCTGTACCTTTCTTGCCCGACTTCACACCTGCGTCCGTTGCCGAATTAGGCTCATTCTCCGAGTGCAAGTTGCTCATTGCAGATGATATTGCTTATAATAGTTTGAGTGAAAACGAGAAATACATCAAACAGCTGGAATCTACTCAGGGTTTTGCAGGTATCATCAATGTAAAGGATATCAGCATCTGTTGGGCCACAGAGAAGGCATTGGCAGAGGCTCATGACACTCTTGAGGAGCATTTCTCACGCCAATATCCCAATGGTTTGAGTGCTGATGTGGTCAACTATTACCCCGAGGAGCGCGATATGGAGGCTGTAGTAGAAATCAGCTTCACCTCCGGTACCACCAGCGCCACCTCAAAGGGTGTTGTATTGCCAGCACGCTCCTTGTCAGTCAATCTCGATTTTGCTCGTCGTGAGATTCCCGCAGCTCGTGGTGGCCATATCTTTGCCATTCTCCCCATGGCACACATGTTTGGTCAGACATTCGATGTGTTGTTCCCCTTGGCCAGCGGTTGCCATGTGTATATCCTGCCAGGCAAGCCCACTCCAGCACGTTTGCTAGAAGGCTTAGGCAAGGTAAAGCCATTCATGTTTCTCACCGTACCCTTGGTTATTGAGAAGATATTCAAGGCAAAGGTATTCCCAGCAACCAACAGTTATCCTGCCAAGTTGCTTCTAAAGATACCAGGACTAGACAAGATTGTGCTCAACAAGATTAGAGAGTCGCTTCTCACCGCTTTTGGCAATGGTTTCACTACAGGCCTTATTCTTGGTGGCGCAGCACTTAATCGCGAGGTCGAAGACCTGCTCAAGCGCATGAAATTCCCCTACGTAGTAGGTTATGGTATGACAGAGTGTGGTCCGCTCATCTCTTATTGTGACAAGAGCGAATTTGTAAAGTACTCTTGTGGCAAGAAGGCCGACCCATTGGAGTTGCGTATTGATTCTACTAATCCACGCACCATCCTTGGCGAGATTCAGGTCAAGGGCGATGCCGTCATGCTAGGCTATTACAAGAATGCAGACGCTACTGCAGCCACCTTTACAGAAGACGGTTGGTTGAAGACTGGTGACATGGGTGTTGTTGATGCCAAGGGCAATGTATTTATCAAGGGACGTTGCAAGAATATGATTCTCACTGGCAATGGTCAGAACATCTATCCCGAGGAAATTGAGGACAAGATTAACAATCTTCCCTATGTGGTAGAATCATTGGTTGTAGGTCGCAAGAATGCCATCGTAGCCCTCGTTGTAGCTGACTATGAAGCAGGCAACAAGGCAGGTCTTGACGACAAGGCTTTGGAGAAGTTAGTCAATGACAACGTCCTAGCCTTGAATCCCGAATTAGCAGTTTATAGCAAGATAGGTTATACCGAGATTCGTCGCGAAGCCTTCGAAAAGACTCCCAAGCAAAGCATCAAGCGATATTTATATTCATAAAAAGATACAAAGTCGCGAATACTTTTATTCAACAAAATGGAGAGAACCATACTCAATGCGGTTCTCTCCATTTTTGTTGAATATGTACTTTACATAGGGGTGCTTTTAGGGCATCTATGGTAAAGAATATTCTGTACATAGCATTCTATTTACAAAACTATCTGTATTTTCCTTGTTGCTGAATGGGACATCGCATCCTATGCCTCCGAAGCTCACAAAACATATTACATGCACAGGAAAAAGGGATGGTGTGTGAATTCTAGTTTCTTAAACTAATACCATTTCTACTTGGAGATTTGGGGTAGTGCGACCAAAGGAATGCAGAAAACACATAATTGCTCCAGTTCTTCATATCGTCATCGTTATTTTTGAATTTTACCAAAGCCTCTCTTTTGTACACCACATCAGATTTAAGTAATTCTGTAGAACTAATTCCCAAAGCTTTCATATAATAGTCAAGGTGCTTGGATGCATAAATGTTCATGTACTTATCTGGATAGTATGTAGCCAAAATCTTGCCTTTGATGGCAGAATTAATTGGATTTTTTGCGATGGATTTATAATCCTTTTTCTCGCCGGCAATAAGCAATTCTAATATTGCAGATTTGACGTTTTTGAAGGCTTCTTCATAATTGTCTCCAAATTTTGCTTGGAAACAGTATGTTTCTTTTGATGGAGAATACCAAATGCCAAATTTAAAGCTTGCCTGCCCAGAAATATTGCCTAAACTATGCAAGGTGCGTTCCAGCCAATAACAGAAACTATTTCGGCTTTGTAATCCAACAACGTACTCTTCGATTTTCATAGATGCGATTTTATCAATAGAGAATATATTGACAAATTCTTCTCTTAGCCTAAACAAATCCTTACATGACTGCTCAAATATATTTGCGTCAAATGTTTCTTTTGCTTTTTTAAAAGATAAAAGTTCCATATGAAGTAAAATCAAAATTTATTCAGATAGGAGGTTAGTGTTCGAGGATGTCGGAGATGCGAATCGTGTTGTCTGATATAATTAATAAGATTATTTCTTCGTTTGGACTTAAAGTGGCCCGTTTGATTAATTTGTATGGTGTGAGTTGGTTTCCGAACTGCGTGATACATTCTCCAGTTTGAGCATCCCATATGCGGACGGTCTTGTCCAAAGATGTTGATACAATTCTCTTTCCGTCAGGACTGAAAAATGCTTCAAAGACAGAATCTTCATGTCCTTTTATTGCTTTGATTATATTCCCTGTCTTGGCATCCCAGATACGAATGGTGTTATCCCCAGATGACGATAAGATTCTATTCCCGTCAGGGCTGAATGTCGCAGAATGAAGTTCGTTTTCTGTAATTGTTCTAATGCATTCCCCGGTCTTGGTATCCCAGATACGAATGGTGTTATCCATAGATGCAGCGATAATGTTTTTTCCATCAGGGCTGAAAGAAGCGTGACGTAAAGAAGATTTATGTTCTATCGTATTGATTCGTTCTCCTGTTTCGGCATCTAGGATAAAGAGACTAGTTGCATATCCTCTTGTTAAGATGACTTTCCCGTCAGGGCTGAAAGTTGCATAATCCCCTCCCTTGAGAACTTTTAAGCATTCTTTTGTTTCTGCATTCCAAATTCGGAGTACATTCCTAGATGCCGATATGATTTTCTTTCCATCCGGACTGAATGATGCAGAGAAAACGGCATCCGCATGTCCTTTGATAACCCAAAGGCATTCTCCAGTCATCATATCCCAAATACGTATGCTTTTATCTTCTGATGCAGACACAATTTGTTTTCCATCCGGACTGAATGCCGCAGAGTATATAGTTCTTGTATGTCCCTCAAGAATGTTTGCATGGCAATGGATTGGACGTGGCTTACCCATCAATAAAGCTTCCTCGTCTGCCAATTTTGTTAATAGAACTCTCTCCTGATGTTTTATATTGCGCAGAACCATTAATTGATGTTCTTGCGTTATCAATTCTGTATCTATATGGTTTATATGGTTCTTGATGTCTTCTATTTCTTTGCGAATAGTTTGCAATCTTTCTTTTGTAATATGATTTTTCTCATCCTTTTTTACCTTCTCTTCGTATCCTGTCCATTTCTTTAAGTCGAGAATGAGTTTCTCACGTTGCATTGTGTTCTGCCAGTCAATAGTGTCGGCTTTTTTATAGTCAAATTTTAATTCGTCATTCATTTTACAAGGCTCAATGTATACTATGACGACCTTCTTTCCTTCTTCATGGTATTTGTCATAAGCAAAGTCCAGCTCTTTTAGAGCATTTTCCGATTGCTGCGATGCCTCACTGAGCATGAAGAGAAATACTGGACATGAGTTGATGGCGTGGATAACCATTTTAGTAAATTTAGGATTTCCACTTTCAATACCCTCCAGGTCCATCCAACACTGTGCCAGCGTTTCGTCCTCAATTTCTTTCTTGAAGCATTTAACTTTATCAATGTCGCGACGGCAATAACTGATGAATATATCTTTCTGTTGGTTGCTCATTATTGATATCGGTCTGATTTAAGGATTATGTTTGTTACAATTTTTCGGCGTGAGACAGTGACAAAGTTACGATTAAGTGAGCGATTTTCCAAATTTAAATGGGAAAATCCGAGCGAAAGTAACTTAGACGATATGTCTGAGTACTAATAAGTGAGCGATTTTTTAAGGATTTTCTAATCTGTCGCTAGATGGATATCTGGTTTTAGGGTATCCTAGGCGGGCCTAGGAGGTTCTAGGAAGACTTAGGATAGCCTAGGATGGTGTAAGGTGAAAGTCTAGGAGATTCTAGGAAGTTTTAGGAAGTTTTAGGAAGTACTAGGAGGTCCTAGGGTAACCTAGCGAAACCTAGGATTTCCTAGAGGGGGCTTTGGAAAATTCAGGATACTAAAAGACTTTAGATTTTGTTTAGCTCTGCTAGCATCTTCTTGAGTTTTTCGTTTTCTGCACGTAGTTGGCGGTTTTCTTCTTCTAAGCGGAGCATGTGTTCGTCTTGTTGTTGGCGATATCCCGTACGTGCAGCGTGCATACGCTCCTTTATTCCTCCCTCGGTGACGAAGCGCTCTTCTAGTTTCTCTACATAGGAGCACATCATCTTGTCTGTTTGGTGGCATAGGGTGAGTAGCAGGTTGGCATATTCCTCGTCGTTCATCTTATCTACCAAGGGGGCATAGTCTTCAAAATCGTTGTGAGAGTGGCAGAAATCTCGCAGACGCTCCTGCCTGGGTTCTGTGACAGGCCATAGGCATAGGTGGTGGGTGTTTAGGTAATCTATATAATCTTCTCTCAATTCCTGCAGGCTACCTCTGGCCACATTGAGCAGTTTTATCTCCATCTCCGAACTGGTCATTCCATCCTCGCTGCCTTCTATTATATTCTGTTTGCCTGAACGGGCAGCCTGCACCATCTGGTCTACTGTGCGGTCGCCATGAGCAGGGAGAAAACGACGGCAAAACTCCACCGTAAGCTGGAATATAGCATCGCTTTTGCGGTAGAAGAAGAGATTCTTCCATACTACGGCCTTTTTCAGGACTTTTCCTTTTGTGTTATATTCCATGGTATGATGTTTTTGGGTGATTATTGTTTTAGGTGAGACTAGGATGAACAAGGAGGACCTAGGAGAATCTAGGAAATCCTAGGGCTCAGGAGAACCATTCTCTTAGCAAAGGTACGAATAAGTGAGCGAAAAAACAAATATAATCTGCTTTTTCTGAACCTGAGTACTTTAGACCGAAAGGGCTGAGTAAGAAGAAGTGGTGGAAGGAGGGTGGTTTTAGGATTTTCTGGGTGGTTTTAGGAAGTCCTAGGAGGATTTTTATGGTTTAGAACTTAGGAGGACCTAGGAAGTCCTAGGAAGACCTATGATGATTTTGTGGTTTAGAGTTTAGGAAGACTTAGGAGAATCTGGGATATCCTGGAAATTATGGATGATGGGGCCTGGTGGCTCTAGATGGGCTCTTTGCCATTTATTTTTTTCATTTTATGTGGGTTGGAAGTGGTGTTGTGGGTTTATAATGCAATGTGGAGGGGCGGGGAATAGGTGTAGGAGTTTTAGAAAAGTATTCCGATGATGTGGCAACTGGTGTTGTGATGTTGGAAATAGGCTTTTAATATGTTGGAATAGTTTTTTAGACTTTTAAAATCGGTTTCTGGACTTGGGGAACTACTTTTTAAATGCGTAAAATCATTTTTTATGTGGTGTTAACACCTTGTGTATTTATACGTGTATATTTTTACTATAGAAAAATAAATTATGTATATATACGCGACAGTTTTGTTAAGAGTAAAAAGGGTGGCGTATTTGTACGAATATATTTTGCAACCAATAAAAAGTACAGTGTATGAATGCGTATTATATTTTACTTGTGTGATATAAATTATGTATTTATACATATAAGCTTTTTTAATAGTAAAAATATTGTTGTATATTTGCACAAGCCTTTGGTATTGCATGAATGATGATTTTGTGAAAACAGATTACCTATTGACACGTTGTTTGAATGCTTTTGAGAAATAGAAATACTATTTCGACATAGCGGATGGTCGAATTTGAATATTACGAGAGTAGTAGGAAGGCCGTTGGGAACGAATTTGTGGTATACAAAGCATGTTACGAGGTCAATGAGAAGGGATTTGTAATTTTACTAAGTGCTTGCCAAGGTATGTATAATACTATTTTAGAAAATTAATTGAAGAAAAATATTATGGGAAGATACTTGAGATACAAGAATTTTTCGTTGGCAACCAGGATTAGTAACTTGGATTACTGCCATCTGAGTGCTCGCACTATTGAGCACGTCAAGGCTGCAGGAGTAGAGAAACTTCATGTGCCTGTGGATATATTTCAGGAGTATTGCGAATTGCAAGTTAAGTTGCATGAGCTGACAAGGAAGAGTAGAGCGTCTATTGAGACGGCGCAGATAGTGGAGTTGAATGCCACCGTGACCAGGTTGATGAGAGTGATACTGGCCAGTATCCGTGCTTCATGCAAGAACCCTGTGCCAGAGAAAAAGGAGGCTGCCACGACGCTGTACTTGGCTTTGAAGCAGTTTTACAAGACGGTGAGATGGACTCAGCACCTAAAGTCTGAGGCAGTGAGCATCATGGCAGGTCGTATGCGCAAAGAGCCTCTAAGTAAACATATTCAGACGCTGGGTCTGCAAGGCGAGGTGGATGATATGGACCGCCTGAACGAGCAATGCATGGCGCTGATGGATGCTCGCTCGGACAAGAAAGTCAATCAAGGTAAGCAGGGCACCAAGCGTATACGCCGACAGATGGACGAGCTGTACGAAGTGTTTATGACTGCTATCTGGATATTCAGTATTACCGACCCATCGGAGGAGGCAACAGCATTTATCCGTAGCACAAACAAGTTGCTGTCCGATATCACCACCAGTTACAGGCAACACATGGCGGCGAAGAAACGTCAACCATCAGTGAGAGAAGCGAAAAACAGTGACCAAGGCTAAAGGACAGATACAAAAAGGCGGAAAAAATACTTGTGTATCTGATATTTCTTTGTAACTTTGTGCTCAGTAAAAGGGGGTGACACAATAAAGGGGACAAGATGCCCCTTGATATAAAAACACTAAATTATGACACGAGAAGAAACAGTATTGGCGTACTTGCGTCAGCATGATATACCTTTCACCAACTATAATCACCCCGAGGGTAAGACCATTGAGGAGGCTAAGCGATGGTGGAAGGACGATGGGAGTGTGCATTGCAAGAATATCTTTTTGCGCAACCACAAGGGTAATAAGCACTATCTGGTATGTTACCATTGCGACCACAATCTGGATATTCATAGCCTGGAGCAGAGGTTGAAGGCTGCCTTGCAGAGCAGAGGATTGGCTGCGCCTGGCAAGCTCTCTTTTGCTTCTCCAGAGCGTATGATGAAATATCTGGGATTGGAGCCCGGTAGCGTTTCGCCCTTCGGATTGATTAATGACGAAGAGCATCATGTGCATCTCTTTCTGGATGCCACACTGCAGGAGGCCGAGACACTCAGCTTTCATCCCAATGATTGTACAGGCACGGTGGTGATAGGCAAGGACGACTTCGAACGATACCTCTCCATCGTGGGAAATACTTACGAATACCTAGAACTATATGATTAAACATGTAATATTCGACCTGGGCGGTGTGTTGATAGACCTGGACATGCCTCGTAGCATGCAGAGTTTTGCTGCCCTTGGAGCAGACCCCAAGGCATTGCTCCAACCAGCCAGCAGTGCCGCTACAGAGGGCAGAGCAAAGGCTACGTTGTGCGACGGTATGGTGGCCAATGGTGCCATGGACCTGTATCAGACGGGAGATATCTCTACCGATGACTTTGTCAAGGGCATACAGAGCTATTGCCATGAAGGCACCACCGAGCAGCAGGTGATGGAGGCATGGAATGATTGCTTGCTCACGATACCAGCCTACAAGTTGGAGTATCTAAAGCAATTGCGCACACAGGGTTATGCCGTGCACCTCTTGTCAAATACCAACGATGCCCATTGGCAGTTCATCGCCGAGGAACACTTTGGCGGCAAGACGGAGGAGTATTTTGACCAACTGTTCCTCTCGCAGGAGATGCACATGGCCAAGCCCAACGCAGATATTTTCCAGGCAGTGCTGGAGCGATTGGGGGCAGAGCCTTCGGAATGTCTTTTCCTGGACGATTCTCAAGCCAATGTGGATGCAGCCCAGGCATTGGGCTACAACGTGTATAAGACACCATTGCACTATGACTTCCGAGAGGAGATAAACGATATGCTAAAGGAGGCGATGACATACACTAGTACAATCACCGTGGGCGAACAGCACCTGGCTTGCAACGTGGGTAGCGGAGATTTGCCAGTATTTGCCACACCGATGATGGTGGCTCTGATGGAGAATGCTGCCATGCTATGCGCACAGGGGTTGTTGGCTGATGGCGAGTCAACCGTGGGCAGTCAGATATCTGTATCACACGTCAAGCCTACTGCCTTGGGCAAGGAGGTAAGTGCTAATGCAACCTTACTTTCACGTGAAGGTCGCAAACTGACCTTCCATGTGGAGGCTCACGACGAGCAGGGCCTTATCGGCGAAGGCGAGCACATCCGCTATATCATAAACAAGGAAAAGTTCATGGCCAAGCTCTGATACTTTTCATGCAGGTGAATTATCTCACACGGAATCGACTTCTGCCCCTATGGGTGTCGACCTTCGGTTCATGGAATTTCCTTAGGATAAATAGTAAAAGAAAGTGGATTCCAGTAACACAAAGTAGATTATGCAATGGTATTTTCTGTGAAATCTGAGGATTCCTTGTGAAAGAAAATAATTCAAGAGCTGTTATAGTAGAGAAATTTTGTGTGAAAAGAAAGAAGGCAGAAAACGATATTATATAGAATAAGAGTAATAACCAATAAATAATACAACTATGTTACGAGTTAATTGTTTTTTC
This sequence comes from Bacteroidaceae bacterium, assembly GCA_017381015.1. Lineage (GTDB taxonomy): Bacteria > Bacteroidota > Bacteroidia > Bacteroidales > Bacteroidaceae > Physcousia. The sequence continues at coordinate 24,324 of JAFOCV010000045.1, read as the reverse complement.
CAAGCCAAAGAAGGATGCTTTGATGAGGCTCTTCAGGCAGCTATGGCACTTACCGCCAAGAGTCAGCTACACCAGGGTTGCAAGGCCTATGACGTCTTTGAGAGCGCTACACGCCCCGATGTGTTCATGTTTTGCGAAACATGGTTAGACGAGGAGTCACTGGCTTTGCACGAGCAGACTCCAGAGTTTGCCGAGTATGCTGGTATCCTCAGCAAATGCGGTACGCTTAAGATAGAGAAATTTGAATTCTAATGAAAGAAGTACCCTTTGAACACGGCAACAGTTGGACACATCTGGCTGGAGTCGTGTTTGCATTGAGTTGTATCTGGCTCATCTGGCCAGCAACGGCTCAGGGATGGCAGATGTCCTTTGGAGTCATCTTCTTTGTCGTGGGCATGTTTCTCATGTTCCTGTCCAGCACGGTGTATCATATGTTGCCCCCAGGCAAGGTGAAGGACGCCTTTCGCAAGTGCGACCATATCAGCATCTATGTGATGATAGCCTGTTCGTACACACCTATTGCCGTAGGTGTGGTGGGCGGATGGCAAGGCTGGTTGGTTTTTGGCTTGCAATGGGCCTTTGTGATAGCCGGAGTGGTGTACAAACTAATAGCCATAGGTAAGTATCCGCGTCTTTCCCTGGGCTTGTATCTCTTCATGGGATGGAGCGGTCTGTTTATTGCAGATAGTGTGTGCCAGCGCATGTCCATCCTTGCCATAGCAGGTATTTTGGCCGAAGGACTATTCTATACGGCAGGTACCTATTTCTTTGCTCACGATGAGCGCCCCAACTATCATGCCATTTGGCATATCTTCGTTTTGCTGGGAGCTGTAGCCCATTTCTCGTCAGTGCTATGCATAGTGATGGGATGGTAATAGAGCCAAAACAAAAAGCATAAGGCGCAAATGTGACGAGCACGAGCGCACAAAACAAAGGCTTGGTTTCTTAGGTGAAGCCAAGCCTTTGAAGCATTATGAAAAAAATTAAGTTAGGAGTGTTCTTTTCTGATGAGGTACTGCTTAAATCTTTTCAGGAGTAGTAGCCTGTACCACATTCAGGACATAGTCACCAAGCTTTTCGCACTCGGAGATGAAGTCGATGTAGAATACACCAATCTGATAGTTGTATACACCAGCATCAACATCTTGTAGGTTGCGATTCTTCAACTGACGACGATAATTGTTGATTTCGTTCTCAATGTTGTAAGACCTATTGTAATCAACATGGCGTCCATTGAGTACATCCTCCACAGCTACCTGCATAAAGCTCATAGCCTTGCGCACCATTGTCATCATAGTGTGCATGTTGGACAACTGCTGCTCGGTGAAAGGAATCTTGGAATTCTCGCGATGACGATTCAGAGTACGAGCCAGGTTGTAGCAAGAGTCGCCAATGCTCTCCAATTCGGTAATCTGGCGAAGCATGCGCATGATTTCCATCTTGGATTCGATACTCAATCGACCATCGCTCACCTTGTGCAGATAGTTGGCTATCTCAACCTCCATGTTGTCGGTGATATTCTCGTATTTCTCGATACGAGAGTACAGTTTATTAAAATCCTCGTCCTTCTCCGTATTCATCAATTCGTCCACGAAAGCAGCCATGCGGTTGCAACGCTCGGCATAGCTATGGATTTCCTTCTGAGCCTCAAGGATGCTCAACTCGGCGGTAGAAAGGATACCTGCAGAGATGTACTGAAGACGGTATTCCTCGTCGCTCTCCTTCTGGGGAAGTAGCCAGCAAACGAACTTCTCAATCTGCTTAACGAAACCAATCAGCAAGAGGGTGTTGCAGATGTTGAAGGCAGAGTGGAATGCAGACAGCTTGAAGAGGTCGTTGTTTCCTGCTCCCATAACATTGGTGACAAACCATGTAACGGCATCGCAGAAGGGGTGGAATATCAATAGGATGAAGACAACACCAAATATGTTGAAGAACATGTGAGCAAATGCAGCTCGGCGTGCCTGTGTATTGGCTGTCATTGAAGCAATGAATGCTGTGATGGTGGTACCAATATTCTGACCCATAGCCAGGGCTGCAGCCAATTCGAAACCGAATCCGGGGATTTGCATATCAAATAGCATCAGTGTTACTGCCATTGTAGCGGCAGAGGCCTGTACTATCATGGTGACAACGGCACCCACAAATACAAACAATAATATGGTGAAGAAACCGCCATTACCAGCCCATCCGGCTAGCATATTGGCCACGATGTTGCCTAGTTCCAATGCCTCGGCACTCTTCTGCAAGTAACTCAAACCCATGAACAGGAAGGAGAAGCCAAACACAAATTCGCCGATGCTCTTGCGCTTGCTCTTGCCACTGAATACCATCGGCAGACCGATACCCAAGAGAGGGAGGGCAAAGGCGGCAATGTTAACCTTGAAGCCAATGGCCGAGATAATCCATGCCGTTACGGTGGTACCGATGTTGGCACCCATGATGACACCGATACTCTGAACCAGCGACATCAAACCGGCATTTACAAAACTAACAACCATGACGGTGGTGGCGCTCGAACTTTGAATGAGTGCTGTAACCAAAATACCTGTACATACACCCATGAAGCGATTGCGAGTCATGGAAGCAAGAATGTTTCTCAGTCGGTCACCAGCAAACTTTTCAAGACCTTCACTCATGATTTTCATACCATAGAGGAAGAGGGCTAGCGAGCCAACTAAACTCAATAGATTAATAAAAGTTTCCATACGTTTTATGAATTATGTTACCGCAAAGATAGGAAATATTATTAAGAAAGATAACAAAGAGGTACGAAATCTTTAACTTAATGGCTAACAAAATACGGGATATCTGTCGGGGAATGCACTAATAAGCGAAATATTTATAACTTTGTACACACAAAAATCAGAAATCAAAAAGAAATGAAACTGCTAGTTGTAGACGACGAACAGGATTTGCAAGAAATCTTGAAATACAATCTCGAGATAGAGGGATATGAGGTGGATACGGCATCGTCGGCAGAGGAGGCCTTGGACAAGGATTTGAGCAGCTACGACTTGTTTCTGCTTGATGTGATGATGGATGGCATGTCGGGTTTTCAGATGGCCATGCGATTGAAGGCTATGCCCGAGGTGGCAGATACTCCCATTATCTTTATCACCGCATTGGATAGCGAGAACGAGAAGGTGAGAGGTCTGAATATCGGTGCCGACGATTATATTACCAAGCCTCTGGGCATGCAGGAGGTAAAGGCAAGGGTGAAGGCCGTATTGCGACGCACGGTCAAACAGAAGCAACAGATGATGAAGGAGGAGGAGAAGGCAGACGATGCTCCTCGATTGTTGGTCTTTGAAACTCTGAGCCTCAATACGGCCAGCAAGGTGGTGACGATGGATGACGAGGTGTTGCCCCTGACCAAGTTGGAATTCTCCCTGCTGATGCTCTTTTTGGAAACCCCAGGCAGATTGTTCTCTCGCGAAGAACTCTTGACCAGATGCTGGCCAGAGGAGGTGTACGTACTTGGCAGAACTGTGGACGTGAGCATCAATCGTCTCAGAAAGAAGATTGGAGGCTATGGTCAGCATATCAAGACACGTATCGGCTATGGATATGTCTTTGAATAGAAAAAAACAGGTAAGGCAATGCACTTTAGGAGTTTTCAAACCAAATTGTTCATACGCATAGCAGGTATATTCCTGTTGTTCGTATTGCTAATCACGGCTTATCAATACGGGCGTGAGCGCGAGTTTAAGACGGACTTGCTCCATGCACGATTGCAGATGTATAATTTGAAGTTGATGCGCACCCTTGGGGATAGTCTTTCTTCATCCACGGCTTTTGCCAATTATGTCAATCAGAACGACCTGGAAGGTCTTCGAGTGACTATCATGACATTGCAGGGTAGGGTGGTGCAGGACAACAGTTATGCTAATGTGAAAGCATTGCCCAACCATGCCGACAGACAGGAGGTAAAAGAAGCCCTGCTCAAGGGTGATGGCTATGTGATAAAGCGCCGGTCGGAATCTACGGACGAGACATACTTTTATTCTGCCACTCAGGCAGGCAATTACATCGTTCGTAGTGCCGTGCCATATGATGCAATGTTGGTAGAGTCTCTCCAACCCAAATACAGCTTTCTCTGGTATTCTCTCATGCTTACCATCTTGCTCATTGTAGTGCTCTATAAAAGCACTACACGCATTTCGCGACACATCCGTTATTTGAGGGAGTTTGCCGTGAAGGCCAAGAGTGGAGAGGAACTGGATCACGAGTTGGAACGCAAATTGCCCGATGATGAATTGGGAGATATCTCTCATACCATCATTACTCTGTTTTGGAAATTAAGGCATAGCGAGAGCGACAAGGAGAGGCTGAAGCGACAATTGACACAGAATGCTGCTCACGAGCTAAAGACACCGGCCGCCAGTATCAATGGTTATTTGGAGAGCATCATCAGCAATCCCGATATGCCCGAAGCCACACGTGCCCATTTTATGGAGAGGTGCTATGCCCAGAGTCAGCGTATGTGCAAACTATTGCAAGACATGTCCACTCTCACCAGGATGGATGATTTGCCTTATTCCAATATAGAAGACAATCTGTCCACCTTGCCCCCCGTTTCTGTGCCAGAAATGTTGCACACGATGATAGAGGATGCTGCCCATAACCTGGAGGCAAAGGGAATAGTGGTGGAGATGAATGTGGACGAGGATGTAGAACTCAGATGCGATAAGTCGGCCCTGCAGAGCATCTTCCAAAATCTGTTTGATAATGCCATGTCTTATGCCGATGGTGCCACCAGTATCAAGTTTTATGGAAGAAAGCTAATGGGCGGAGAAACTCCAACGGGAGAGACCAAGGGATGCAAGTATGAATTTTCGGTGGTGGATGACGGATGTGGTGTGGACCCCAAGCACCTGTTGCACATCTTTGAACGCTTCTATCGTGTGGACAAGGGACGTAGCCGCCAGATGGGTGGTACGGGCTTAGGCTTGTCCATAGTAAAGAATTTGGTTCTCACCTATGGCGGTAGTATTAAGGCAGAGAATACTCCAGGCGGAGGATTGACCATCTCGTTCACGCTGATAGGTTAGGAGAGCATGATGGAGACGTGGGAAATGGATTTTTGACCAAAGAAAGTCACTTGGAAGGTGTTGCTCAAGCAAATCATACCCTAAAATCTCACTTTCCAGAAAAAGAAAATCTCCTCCCGTTTGGAAGATACCTTCTTCGGGGAGGAGAATAATGATTATGAATAATGATTATGATAAAATGAAGTTATCAAGTATAAGGTTTACTTCATTGCAAAGAAATTGCCCATATAGTTGCGAGCCATGTCCATACCTTCCTTGTCAAGGGTGATGTCCATAATATCACCGTTCTTAAGGAAGAGCTGAGCCTTGTTCTCGTCAACGAGCTTGATGAGGTTGGTTACCTGGTCCTCGTACTGAGCGCTCCAAATCTGCTCTGCCTCGTCATAGATAAGGTTCATTGAAGAATTGCCATCAGACAAGCAATAACCATTCTCCAAAGTTGTAATCTCTACGGCCTGACCCTTGGCATTCTTTACCACCTTCTTCTCGCCTGCTTGAGCATAAGCCTTTTCGCCTGACCAGAATTCTATAGAGTTCAGTACCACTGCGTCCACCAACAGGGTAACTTCGTACACGGGAACAATGCAGAATGCAAGGAATACCAACTCGTTTACGAACTTGCTACCAATACCATCGTTGTAGTCCTTCAACTTGTTGGTCAATTGGAATGAACCAATGCAAGAAGAGCACAAAATAGCGCAAGCTAGTACCATTGCTGAAAACTTTAATGACTTTTTCATGATTTTTGTATTTATGATTAGTAATTATAAAAGTTAGTGCAAATATATTACATTTTCGATAAAGTGATAACGTTTTGATAACTTTTATTTATAGAATTGTGTCAATAAGTCTCGTTTTTAGGGTAAAAGCCTTGCTAAATCATACTTTTTCGGGATGGGACCTTATTTCTTTTTCTTTGGTTTGCGTCTTGCCCATCCCTCTTCCATCTCGGGAGTGTGCTTCTTTGAGGATGCCTTTTCTGGATTGAGGAACTTCATCCAATCCTCCTTGCTATATTGCTTGCGGTGCGAGGTGGGAGAATTCTCCTCCTTCTGGTATTTGCCCTTTGAGGATTTCTCTTTGCTTCCACATCCTTTCTTGTCGTTGAAGGCATGTCCGCCACGAGAATTGTCTTTCTTCTCGCCCCTGTTCTTGCTATGTCTTGACTCCTTGTCGTCCTGACTCTTGTCAGCCACGTCGCACACCACGCTACGTCCCTTTACGGTGACACCATGCTTCATCGATTTGATTACGTCATTGGCTTGCTCGGATGCAACCTCTACGAAGGCAAAATTCTTCATCAGGTCTATACGTCCAATCTCCACCTGCTGACCCTTTACGCTCCTGTTGATGAGGCCAATGATTTCCTTGGCATAGAAGCCATCAATCTTGCCCACATTGATGAAGAGGCGAGTATATCCTTCCTCGGCCTTGCGAGCACCCTTAGAACCTTGCTTGCCACGTTCGGAGCGACTCTTTGATGCAGACTCCTGCACCTCCTCTATCTCGGGTGCATCGGCATAGTATGCCAGGAAGCGACCAAATTCTCGGCTCACCACACGCTTGATGAGTTCTTCCTTGTCGAGCCATTCCCAGCGGCGTATTACCTCGGGCATCACGTCGGCTATCTCTTCCTCCATCACGTCCACGCGCTCTATGTCGTCGATGACGCGATACAATTGTTTCTGACAAATGTCCTTGCCAGAGGGCAGAGTGCCACGCTCGAATTGTTTCTGAATAGCCTTCTCGATGAGGCGAATGCGACTCTTTTCCCTGACGTGTACTATGCTGATGCTGGTACCCTTCTTGCCGGCACGACCGGTACGTCCGCTTCGATGAGTATAGTTTTCGGTATCATCAGGCAAACCATAGTTGATTACGTGGGTGAGGTCGTTCACATCAAGACCGCGAGCAGCTACGTCCGTTGCCACCAACAATTGAGTGCGGTGCTGGCGGAACTTTTGCATGGTCAGGTCGCGTTGTTGCTGGGAAAGTTCTCCATGCAAGGCATCAGCGCTGTATCCATCCTGTATCAGTTTGTCGGCTATCTCCTGGGTCTCCATACGTGTGCGACAGAAGATGATGCCATAGATGCGTGGGTAATAGTCCACCACTCGCTTCAGGGCCAGATACTTGTCCTGCGCCCTCACCATATAATATATGTGATTGACATGCTCGGCACCCTCGTTGCGTGAACCAACTTGTATCTCCTTGCTATTCTTCAGGTATTTGCGAGCAATGTTTTCTATCTCTTTGCTCATTGTGGCAGAGAAGAGTAGTGTGCGATGGTCTTCAGGTATGCCAGATAGGATTTCGTTCAGGTCTTCCTGGAATCCCATGGTAAGCATCTCGTCGGCTTCGTCCAGCACCACATTTCTTATTGTGGAAAGTTTAGCCGCACCACGCTTCATCAGGTCAATCAATCTTCCTGGTGTGGCCACCAATACGTTCACGCCACGCTTCAGGGCACGTATCTGAGCTTCTATGCTAGTACCGCCATATACGGGTAGGATGTGTACTCCCTCGGAGTGCTTGGAGAAGCCTTCCAGGTCGTCGGCTATCTGTAGGCATAGTTCACGCGTGGGAGCCAAGATGAGCGAGGTGGGCATAAGAGGAGCTCCCTCGGTCAGTTGTACTATGGGAAGACCATAGGCGGCCGTCTTGCCTGTACCTGTTTGTGCCAATGCCACCAGGTCGCCTTGCCATCCCGTTTCATCGCCAAGTCCCAGAAGCACGGGTATTACGGCCTCTTGGATGGGCATAGGGTACTCATAACCTTGCTCGCCAATGGCTTGCAATATACTCTCGTTTAATCCTAATTCTTCAAATGATTTCATCCCGAAAACTATTATCTTATTACTTCAGATGCAGGGTGCTGAGTATGTCCCCACAATCGTATATTTCCATGTTGTACACGTTGGTTTCTTTTTGCTTGAATCCCATGCTTTTATACAAAGCATTTGCCGCCACGCGCGAAGGCTTGGAAGTAAGTCCCACCTTATAGCCCTTGCCATTCTTGCGAAGATAACTCAGTGCAGCTTCCACAAGTCTGCGGCCCAATCCCAGACCTTGGCACTGAGGTAGCACCACCACGTCCTCCACCGTAGCATGTCTGCCCGTAGGTATGGTAAAGCAACAGATGGTGGCCATGCCCACGATGCCTTTTTCCTTGTCGCGTGCCACAAACAGGTGTGTGTTCTCCTGAGCTATCACTTCCTCGAGCACAGCTCTGTCTGCCTTGCACGAAGAGGAAAGTACACCCACCAGTGCCTCTATCTGCTTGAAATCTTCATCCGAACACGATGTCATTTTGCTTATTTCCATATCCTATTAGATTTATTGTTGTTTGCCATTGATTTTAAACGTCTTTTCTGCTTGCATACCAATACATGGTACTGATGCATATCAGCGAGAGTATCGTGATTAGCGTCCATGCTACGGCGGCTCCACCAACGTACTCTACCAGGTTGAAGGTTCTAATTTCGTCGCCCATTATATATGCCTGTAAGCAAGCCACCGAATTGTTTACTATGTGCAATATGCAAGGTATCAGAAGACTTCCGCTCTTCCAATACAAAAGACCCAGCAATACGCCCATTGCCGTGGCAAAGAAGATTTGAACGGGGTTCATGTGAATGAGACCAAAGGCCAGTGCGCTGAGCAATATGGCCATGCCCGTGGATTGTTCGCTTCTGAGCAGATGTCTCATAATACCCCATCTGAATATCACCTCTTCGGCTATGGGAGCCACCAGGGCTATTGCCACGATACCAAGAGGATAGGTACACATCTCTATCGTTTGTTCAAATAATGTGTTAGGCAAGTCTAACAATTCGCTCAGCAGGTCCAGCGCCAATGTTCCCAACATGCATGCAAACAAGGCCACCACATTGTGCCACCACGGGAAGGATGCTTTCCTGATAGGTGGAGTTTGGTAAATACTTTCTCTGAACAACCACAGGCATGCGAGCAATGCTACTACGTCAGCCACAATAGTACCAAGACTCAATTGCTTCACATCGGGCATCATTTGCCTGTTGCTACCCATAAACAACAAGGCTACGCCCACCACGCATTGCATCAAAAGCAATACCAGGATTGCCACCATGGGGCGCTTCATTGCACTTAAGATTTGCTTCATCTTTTCTATATCCTCTGCGTGTTTTATTCATTAACTCTGCACACAAAGGCTTGCAAATGTACCTATTTATCTAGAAAAATGCAAAGATTTCTTTGTTAGCTTTGTGGATTTGAGTACTTTTGTAGGCAGAATGCAAACACAAGATATCATAACCAGTACGCAGAACCCCAAAATCAAGGCTCTTCTGCAATTGCAACAGAAGTCGTCTCTTCGTAGAAAAGAACAACTTTTTCTCGTTGAGGGACGTCGCGAACTCATGCATTGCCTCTCTCGAGGATATGTCATGGATACCGTATTCATTTGTCCAGAGATTCTCAAGGCAGAAGCCGAGTACGACACTCTCTTGCAAGCCCTTCCCAAGTGCCATACTATTCAGGTTAGTTCCTCCGTTTATGACCGCATAGCATATCGTGGTGGTACGGAGGGTGTGGTGGCCACAATACGTATGAAGGAGCATGGTCTTGATACCTTGCCCAAGATGCCGGAAGGCAAGGCACCGCTCTATGTGGTGCTGGAGAGTGTGGAGAAACCCGGAAATCTTGGCGCTATCCTTCGTAGTGCAGATGCGGCTGGTGTGGATGCAGTAATAGTGTGCGACCCTCTGACCGACCTTTACAATCCCAATCTCATCCGTTCTTCCTTGGGAGGTATTTTCTCCGTTCCCACCATAGCATGCACCAGCCAGGAGTGTATTGCTTATTTCAAGGCACAAGGTATCCGCATCCTCACGGCTCAATTGCAAGACTCATCTCTCTATTACGATACCGACATGACTCTCCCCACGGCCATAGTCATGGGCACGGAGGCAACAGGTCTCACCAATCAATGGCGTGAAGCCGCTGATGCCCATATTCGTATTCCTATGCTTGGCATCCTGGATTCGCTCAATGTATCCGTCTCGGCCGCAATCCTGATGTACGAAGCGGTAAGACAAAGAAACGAGGATTGATTTCTGAGTTAAGGAGAGGGATTTCCTTAAGAAACGAAAATGGATTTCTGAGTATAGGTATAAAAGCCCTTCTCTCAACAATAGCATTCCGCAACGCCTAAGATGTTTGGGCATTGCGGAATGTTGTGTTTATGCGGAGGGGTAGAGTGAAGAAGAAAACTACCTCTTAAAGAAATCGGTTGAATGTTGGTGCAGACAAGTGAGTTATTGCTGTTTGTCAGAACCGAAGTATCTTTGGCAAAAATCGAGAATCGTGTGTTGAACACTATCTGCATACTCGGGGTCGGCACCTAATTCGTGACCAGAATTGGGGAATACGTACAAGCGGCTCTCTATGCCAATCTGCTCGAGTGCCTGATTGGTGGCTTTGCCATGCTCGGCAGATACCAGTCGGTCCTTTGCTCCATAAACCAGCACCGCAGGAGGTGTGTTCTCCTTGATTTGGAATAGGGGAGAAGCCATGCGCTTGAGCGAGTCTTCCAGTGAGGCACTATAAGAATCTGTTTGCACGCTTTTTCCACCAAGGAAATACATGGTCTGCTGGTGTTCCTTGCGTTTGCGTATGTTCTCCTCACTATCTTCTTCCCACACTTTACTCATATACTCGGCATTGGTGGGGAATAGACGGGTGAAGTCGGCAGGTCCCACCCAACTAATCTGAAAACGGATGGGAAGGGGAGAGTCCTCGGCATGACGTGTGGCATATAGCATGGCCAGGTGACCTCCGGCAGAATAACCTCCGATGGCCATTTGAGTGAGAGTGATGCCTTGTTTCTTGCAGTCTTGTATGATGGCATCGATAGACATACCAATTTCTGTAACCATACTCTCGATAGATGGTGCAGAATATTCTCCCCCCAGAGCAAGAGTGTCTTTGCCTGCTCGAGAGTAATTTATGGTAGCGCTTACATATCCTTCTTTTGTGTATCTGCGAGCAGCCCATTCTATGTCTTCTTTGTTGCCAGACATCCATGCACCGCCATGAACAAAGAGCATCAAGGCATTGCTATCCTTGGTGGGAGGAAGGAACAGGTCATAGACATTTCTGGTTCCTTCTCCGTATTTCAGATTGCGAAGGATTTCTCCATCTTTTGATTCCCATTCCACCTTGCGCCCAGCTGATTGCTCTGCTTGGTTGAATTTGAACCAGAAGTAACAAGCAAAGATAATGATTGCAGACACTATTAAGCCGATAATCCAAAGGAAAATCTTTAGGAGTTTTTTTGCCATAATTCAATGAATGTGTACTAGATAATCTGTTCCAATTCTCTAACATTGCGAGCAACGTCCTCGTCAGAAACTTCCAGGTCGAAGAGGTTGCCAGAGAGGTATTGGGTGTAAGCCGCCATGTCGATGAGGCCGTGACCAGAGAGGTTGAACAGGATAACTTTCTCCTCGCCCGTTTCCTTGCATTTCTCTGCCTCGGCAATAGCTGCTGCTATGGCATGACAAGATTCAGGAGCAGGGATGATACCTTCTTCCTTGGCAAAGAGTAGGCCAGCCTTGAACGTCTCTGATTGCTTGAGGTCAACCGCTTCGATATATCCATCCTTGATAAGTTGGGAAACTATCACACCAGCACCATGATAGCGAAGACCACCCGCGTGAATGTTGGCAGGCATGAAGTTGTGTCCCAAGGTGTACATGGGCATCATGGGAGTAAGACCACTGAGGTCACCATAATCGTATTGGAACTGGCCACGTGTCAACTTGGGACAACTGGCGGGTTCGGCGGCTATGAAACGAGTATTGCGCTCGCCAGTAAAGTTGTGGCGCATGAAGGGGAAGGAGATACCTGCAAAGTTAGAACCGCCACCGAAGCAACCGATTACTATGTCGGGATATTCACCAGCCATCTGCATTTGCTTTTCTGCCTCAAGGCCAATGATGGTTTGGTGCAGAGAAACGTGGTTCATTACGGAGCCAAGTACGTATTTACAATTGGGAGTGGTCATAGCCAATTCCACGGCTTCTGATATAGCGGTACCGAGCGAACCATTGTTGTTGGGGTCAACGGTGAGCACATCCTTACCAGCTCTGGTAGACATAGAGGGCGATGGAGTAACCTGTGCGCCATAGCTCTGCATGATGGCACGACGATAAGGCTTCTGCTCATAACTGATTTTTACCTGATATACGGCTGCTTCAAGACCGAAAACCTTGGCCGCATAACTGAGAGCACATCCCCATTGACCAGCACCAGTCTCGGTGGTGATGTTGGTGACACCCTCTTGTTTGCAATAATAAGCCTGAGCCAAGGCACTATTTAGCTTGTGGCTACCGATGGGGCTTACGCTCTCGTTTTTGAAATAAATGTGAGCAGGTGTACCTAATGCTTTCTCCAGGCCGTAGGCTCTCACCAAGGGAGTACTACGATAGAATTTGTATTGCTCTCTGACGGGTTCGGGAATGTCTATCCATGCATGCTCTTGGTCCATCTCCTGACGGCTGGCTTCCATAGAGAATAGGGGGAACATATCCTCGGGAGTCATTGGTTTCTTGGTCTTGGGGTCAAGCATGGGCATGGGCTTGTTGGGCATGTCAGCTTGGATGTTGTACCATTGTGTTGGGATTTCTTCTTCGCTTAGGAAGAAACGCTTTTGTTTACTCATATGTTTAGTGTAATGTTTATCTAAAAGTTAGTCAATTAAGTCGATACATTCCGCCAGGAATCATTCTCACGATGCCTTTCATTTCAAGGGTGAAAAGCATACCGCTCAGTTGTCCTGCCGGGATGCCCGTGATTACGGAGATGAGATTGAGCTGGAGCTTGTCTTTATCCCTCAAGGCATCAACAATCAATTGTTCCTCTTGGCTTAGGTTTGGGAAGAGTTCTTGTTGAATGCCATCGGTCAGATGTTTCTTTCTCAAGGCATCGTCTTGCCATCCCATGGCTTGAACAAAGGATTCGGCATCGCACAGGAGGCCAGCTATGTTTTGAGCAATAATCCTGTTGCAACCAGCAGATTGTGGGTCGTTTGCTCTGCCGGGAAAGGCAAAAACATCTCGTCCATAACTCTGAGCCGTTTCTGCCGTGATGAGGCTACCACCTCTGGAGGCACTTTCTATCACGATGGTGGCATCGGCACAACCAGCCACGATGCGATTGCGCTGAACGAAATATCCCTTGTTTACTGAGGTTCTAGACATGTATTCGGTGAGTAGTCCTCCGTGCTCAAGCATCTCTTTGGCCGTTTGTCGGTGCATGGTGGGATATATCTGGTCTAAACCATGAGCGAGCACTGCAATTGTGTTGAGATTGTGCTTCAATGCCAGGCGATGACAATGAATATCCACTCCATAGGCAAGTCCGCTCATGATGAGCACATTGGGACAGAGTTCGGCCAGTTCGCGCACGAATTGTTCGCTTATCTGTCTGCCATAGTCAGTTATTTTTCGTGTGCCCACGATGCTCACTATGCGCATGTTGTTCAAGTCAGCATTACCTCTATAGTATAGCACCATAGGAGCATCATCGCACTCTTTCAGACGCGCAGGGTATCTATTGTCGTGGAAATGGATGCATTGCACGCGATAGTTCTCTGCCCAGGATATTTCTTCCTCGCATCGCTCCAGATTGGCATCCATGAGCAAGAGATTGTCTTTGAGTGCAGGTATGGCATTGGGTATTATATCCAGGATGTTGTGCCTGTTCTCATACACGGCGGTGGCGCTACCCAGTGTTTCCACCAGTGTGCGTTGCTGACTAAAGGTCAATTTTGGTACCCGAGTCAGTGCCATCATGTAAAGCGTTTCCTTATCCATTGTTGTGCATCGTGTATGAAATGTATTCAAAGCCAAAGCGACAATTCAGGCAATTGGCCTTGTCGCAATATTCCTTTTTCAGTTGTATCAGAGCCTGACTATCGTATGCCGTACCCACCTTGAGGCCACAAGCCTGCCATTGGCGCAGGATATAGTTTTTCTCGCCAGGTTGTTGCTCCAGAAAGTCGGTAGCTCTGGTGCGATATTCATAGGAATCTCTATAGATATCATAGGCAAACATCAGAGGTACTACGGTGTTGATGACAATCAGATGCCTGCTGGTCTTGCTGATGCCAGCATTTGCCAGTACATTGTCAATGTCTTTCAATGATTGTGCCTCGAGCATGCTACGCATAGAGCAATGACCTTCATGGAAAAGTTGGGCCAACTGGCGCAAACGTACATCGGGAAAGTTCTGAGGGCGAGTGCGCAGATAGTGCCAATTGCACGTCTCCATTGCCTGGGGAAGAGAGAACTTATGAGCAAGGAATTTGTATTCCGCCGTGAGTTTGTCCTTTTCTTCCTTGTTGCCCACCTTGTCTATCAATCCAGCTACGCCCAGGAAGAGGCTAACCAACTGGAAAAGATTGTCGCGATGCTTACCGGCCGCCGACAAAGGAATGCGTTTTGCCCACATCTCGAAGATATCACCATTGAGTCCGAAGCCAAAGTTGCGAGCCAAGGTGATAAAGGTGGTTTGCTCCCAATCTCCACGGCATTCCTGCAATATGTCAAGGATTCGCTTGGCACGCGCCTCCATACGTTCCGCCAACAAGGCATCCAACCATGAGTGCACCTTGATGCTGGGTATGTTGGGCACGAATTTGTGACACCGAGGATAGTCGGTAGTATGGAGTAATTCCTGATAGTTGTTGGTCAATGCAGAGGGTATGTCCAATACGATTTGAGGTAATCGTTGTCCGTTCTCCAGAAAGGCCTCGGCATCGGCTTTGCCCACGACATGCAGAATGGTGGTATTGTAGACGGGGTCTTTATGGTGCCCGTGTCTTGCCCAATCGCTGGCGAGAGAATGAATCTCTACATTGCCAATCCACTCCATGCCCTCCATTTCTATGCGGGCGTTGCAGAAATCCGGACCCTGATTGGCATTGTGCCTACCAAGTTCCAGAATTCTTATTTTTTGCCCATCAGTTGTGATAAACTCTTTCGAGGGCAAAAGTTTGTGCATCCATACATAGTGGAGCAGTTTCTCCATATTAAATTGTCAATTTGTAGGCAAAGGTACGATTTAGTAAGAAAAAAAACAAATAAAAGTGCCCTTTTCCTATCAAAATTATATCACAATGCAAGATGTTGTGCTCAAAAACTATGTCCCCCTCATCATGGAAAATGGGTATTGTTGGGGTACATTATTATAATAATAGGAGAAAATCTTTTGTCATTACCTCAGTAATTTGTACTTTTGCGTACCAAAATATAGACAAAGAAATGAAAATAGCATTGATAGGATACGGCAAAATGGGCCGTATGATAGAAGAAATAGCGCTCAGTCGCGGTCATGAAATAGTAAGCATTATCGATATCAACAATCAGGAGGATTTTGATAGCCCTGCCTTCAAGAGTGCAGATGTGGCAATAGAATTTACTGCTCCACACACGGCATACGACAATTACATGAAGGCCTTCAAGCATGGCGTGAAGGTGGTAAGTGGTAGTACCGGTTGGATACCTCAGCATGGTGAAGAGGTGAAGAAGATGTGTCTGGAGGAGGGCAAGACCCTTTTCTGGAGTTCCAATTTCAGTTTGGGTGTAACCATCTTCCGCGCCGTGAACCGATATTTGGCACGCATCATGAATGGTTTTGACTCTTACACTCCCGTATTGGAGGAGGTGCACCATATCCACAAGTTGGACCATCCCTCGGGCACAGGTATCACCTTGGGCGAGGAGTTGGTGGCAGAAGTGGAGCGCCTGAATGGATGGGAGTTTGGTATGCTCACCAATCCCGATGGAAGCAAGGAAGGCACCACGGATGTAGCCTCCGATAAGCTCCGCATTGATAGCATTCGTCGCGACGAGGTGCCAGGCATACACACCATCAATTGGGAGAGCGAGGCTGATTGCATCACCATCACCCACGATGCCCACTCACGAAAGGGCTTTGCCCTTGGAGCCGTACTGGCGGCAGAATACACCGCAAAGCATAGCGGCTTGCTCACTATGGATGATTTGTTCCAATTCTAAACACTTATATAATCACTCAGACTTTTTTTTAATCGATGAATAAATACAAACCAACAAAGCTAAACTGGGCCAAGGGTTTGATAGCATGCGCCCTATATATTGCTTTCCTAGTATGGATCAAGTCGTGGTGGGGAATCATCGTTCTCCCATTCATCTTTGATGCATACGTCACAAAGAAGATTAACTGGACATGGTGGAAGGACCTGGAGGACCCCATCCTGCGCACCGTCATGTCGTGGGTAGATGCCATCGTCTTTGCCTTGGTGGCGGTGTATTTTGTCAATATCTACTTCTTTCAGAACTATACCATTCCTTCCAGTTCGTTGGAGAAGAGCCTGCTAGTGGGCGATTATCTCTTTGTGAGCAAGATGACATACGGTCCTCGTGTGCCACAGACACCCCTGCATGCTCCCTTGTGCCAGCACACTCTGCCCTTCAACCTGGGCAAGAGCTATATCGAGGGAATACAATGGGATTACAAGCGCGTTACGCCCAAGAAGGTTACTCTGAATGATATCGTGGTATTCAACTATCCCTCGGGAGATACCATAGCCTACAACTATCAGAATACCGATTACTATCGCATGTGCAAGGAATTGTACATGTACAATCTGGAGGTGCCAGAGAATCTGGATAGCCTTTCTCCCCTGGAGCAATACCGCTTCTACAACTATGCCATTGGTGTGGGTAGTGATTACGTGAAAAAGAATCCTGGCACCTTTGGCAAGGTGAATTGGCGTCCCGTGGACCGTCGTGAAAACTATGTCAAGCGATGTGTTGGTTTGCCTGGTCAGACATTGGAAATTCGTGACCATATCATCTATCTTGATGGTGTGGCCAACAAGGAGCCCGAAGATGTTCAGTACAATTATGACGTGGTGCTGAAGGCCACTCTGCCTCAATCGCTCATCAGAGAATTGGGTATCTCTCAGGAGGACCTTGCCTCGCTTCGTCAAACAGGCAATATGCCTCTTACCGCCAAGGCCAAGGCTGCTCTGGAGGCACGCACCGACCTGGTGGAGAGCATCACCTATCATGAGGACAAGGAGCGTGGCTTCCTTTATCCGCTGAATGGTCATACGGGTTGGACATGCGATAATTACGGCCCTATATGGATTCCTGCCAAGGGAGAAACCGTACAACTGACCATGAGCAATCTCCCCGTGTATGAGCGTCCCATCCGTATCTACGAAGGCAACGAGCTGGAGGTAACCGATGATGCCCGAATCCTGATCAATGGCGAGGAAACCACCCAGTACACCTTCAAGATGGATTACTATTGGATGCAAGGCGACAATCGTCATAATAGTGCCGATTCCAGATACTGGGGCTTTGTGCCCGAGGACCACATCGTGGGCAAACCTCTGGTGATTTGGCTCTCAATGGACCCCGACCGTGGAGGCCTAGGCGCTATCCGTTGGAATAGATTATTCCGTCTGGTGGACAATATAAAGTAAGAGCAACATTATTTTTCTCTCACCCCTCAGATATACACCCAAGGTTATGAGCAAGAAGCAAAAAGTAGCATTAGTGCTAGCCAGTGGTGGTGCCAAGGGATTTGCACACATTGGTGCTATCGAAGCATTGGAGGAGAACGGATACGAAATCACCTCCATTGCTGGTGCATCGATGGGTGCTTTGATAGGCGGATTGTATGCCACGGGCGGTTTGGACAAGGTAAAGGAATGGATGTACGAACTGACCAATCGCGAGATGTTCCGCCTGGTGGATTTCACCATAAGTCCGCACGCCATCCTCAAGGGTGACCGCATCATGGAGGCTCTCAAAGCCATAGTGCCCGATTGCTTGATAGAAGACTTGCCCATACCATATTGTGCCGTAGCTACCGACTTGAAGACGGGTAGGGAAGTGGTATTCCGCACGGGTAGCCTTTACGATGCCATACGCGCCAGTATCTCCATCCCCATGGTATTCAGCCCTGTGGAGTATGGTGATATGTTGCTGATAGATGGTGCCATGAGCAATGGCCTCCCTCTGGACAGAGTGGTACGTACGGAGGGTGATGTGCTGGTGGCCGTCAACCTGGATAATTATCAATGGGAAGATGATGAAAGCCAGCCCAATAAGTTTGAAAATACATCCCGTCTGAAAACTCTTTCCCGCAAGTTCCAAAACAAGATAAGTGCGCTGGGCAATAATTATGTGTCCTTGACCTACGACACCTTGCTGGTGCTCATGAAAACCAATATTGACATGGCCCTGCGCTTCACTCCCCCCGATATATATCTGAATGTAGACCTTGGCGAATATGGCTTCTATGATTATGACGATGCCGAACCTATTTCCCGCCTTGGACGCGAACAGATGATGGGGGTGCTCAAAGGAATAGATTTATAACCCGAATAATAACCCCAAAAACCTTAAATTGCCTAAATCTCATGAAACACTTATTTCGTACGTTGATTTTATGTGCCTCCTCAGCTATGAGCTTGAGTGCACAGATTGCTCCTCCTCCAGGCGAGGTGCGTTATATTACCTTCAGTGATGGACGACTGGTGGCTATCCCGGAAAAGTTTATCCTTCGGGAAAATTTCTCTCAAGGGGTCAGAACTTTATTTTTGAAAGGCGAAGAAAGCTTTTCTTACAACGAAAAAGATGTTCTGAACGTCAGTGCAGAGTATTCTGCCCCAGTGCCCACACTTTCCACCTTTGCCTTCACTCATTCGGACAATGACCAGGTCTATGCCGATGTCTTGGCTACCATTCAGAGCGATGGAGATACCATCAGGATTAGTGCCGATGTGCCTGTTATTGGCAAGCGATTGCGCCCCAGTTTTACTCTGAGCGAAGGTGGTGCCATGTATGTGGATAATGAAAAGCAGAAGAGCGGTGTGAGCAGTCATCGCTTTGAGTCTCCCATCATCTACACTCTGGCCAACGATAATCATTGGATATATCAGTACGAGGCAGCCAGTCCTTCTTCCCCGTCTCAGATGGAGCAGAAGGGGTTTGTGCCCCTTGGCAAGCCTTGCGAGGTGAGTGTCAACTACCTTACCGACCGTGCCCTTGGCGTAAGCCGATTCCCCACCATTTATCTCACCTTTGGCGATGGAAAGACATGGGACAAGACCCAGTGGATAGGCCAGACTCTGCCCGATGGAACCAATACCAAGGAGGAATGGATAGAGGATTGCACCTTCCGTCTGGATGGTGCAGGTATATGGCCAGACATAGATACCGTGGAGGGATGCGAGATTCGCGGACGAGGCAATTCCAGCTGGAGCTTCAATTATATGAGCAAAAATCCATACCGTATCAAGTTCCCAAAGAAGCAGAAGCAATCTCCCTTCAATCTCACGGAAGACCGCCAATGGGTGTTCATCGCCAACAAGAAGGATGGCTCCATGACCACCAATTCCATTGCTCAAAAGGTGGCGGCCATGATTGATGCCGAGGCGCTTTGCCACATGATACCCGTAGACCTCTACATCAATGGGCATTATCGTGGTTCTTATTGCTTTACAGAGAAGATTGGCATAGCCGACAATAGCGTGGCCGTAGACGAGACAAAGGGCTGTCTGCTGGAGCTGGATAGCTATTACGATGAGGACCGCAAATTCCGTGACGAGAGCTACAATCTGCCCGTCAATGTCAAGGACCCCGACTTTACCGAGGAAGACGACGAGCGACTCATCACCTTCTCTGACGTCAAGACATCGTTCAATAAGTTTACCCGCACTCTCAAGAGTGGTGGCGACATCACAAAGCACATGGACATGGAGGCTTGGGCCAAGTTCTGGCTTGTCAACGACCTGGTGCGCAACAATGAGGTCAATCACCCCAAGAGTTGCTACGTCTTCAATCCCGACCTTACCGATGATGCCAAGTGGACATTCGGTCCTGCATGGGACTTCGACTGGGCATGCGGTTATAATAGTGGCAATGGCACCTATTTCGTTTCTGGTGCTACGGAGAGAGTGGTGGGATGCACCTTCTTCAGCGATTTGAGAAACAGGGAAGAGGCCAAGATTGCCTACTATAAAGAGTGGCTCGACTTTATGAACGAGGGTCGCCTTCAGGAATTGGTGGAGTATATCGATGACTATACCGCCTTTGCCATGCCCAGCATCAAGCGCAACAATGATGCTAAGATATATGAAAAGAATACTCGCGATTACTATGAGATAGCCGAATTGAGCAAGAAGTGGATTACCACACGTGCCAACTATATCTTCAATAATCTGGACAAGTATGTCATCGGTGCCGTAGAACTGGTGGATGGCAAGGTGTTCCAAAATGAAGAGCAGAGGGAAGTACCCCTGCTTACCTACACTCGCAATCTCGCCTCTCAGCAATGGACCACTCTCTATCTCCCCTTCGAGATTCCCTTCGAGATGATTGCTGATGACTATCGGGTGGCCTCGGTCAATGCTCTCTTTGCTCAGGATAATAATGGCAATGGTGCCATCGACCATCTGCAACTTCAAGCCATAGAACTGGAGGACGGTGTGCTCAAGGCCAACCACCCCTATCTGCTCAAACCCAAGAGCGAGGAGGCAATGGATATGGATATTTATCTGGAAAATACTGTCCTATATCCCTCCGAATCAAAGACCGTTTCCTTCTCTGCCAAGTATCCCAAATTTGACATCACTGGTATTTACGACAATACCTCTGCCAACCATCTGGGTGCGTACTATACCCTCACCGACAATGGCACATGGCAACCCATCGTCTCCAATCTGGATATACGTCCCTATCGCTTCTATCTGCTAATCAGAGAGATGAGCAATTCTCTCATCCAGGTGGAGGACGACGCCTTGTCCAGCATCTCCATATCTGTGGTGGATGCCGCCACAGGTATTGACCAGGTGCAAGGTCTTGGCGATGGCAAGAGCGTGGAAATCTTTGATATAAGTGGACGCCGCGTCAATGCACTCACCAATGGAGTGTACGTCATCAATGGCAAGAAGGTGGTAAAATAGAAATTCCTGCTTTCCGTATTCACCGAGTCCTTCTGCGGACTTTAATTTACCTCATAAAAAAGGGGGGGTGTAGTCAAAAAAAGTACTGACACTACTGACTTACTGACTACACCCCTCTTTCTGTCTTCCCCTGTCTGTCTAAAGGATATTCATTATGTCCTTGAGCGCTGCCACTTCATACGTGATGGGCTCTGTGGCGTGCTTGCTCTCTGGCGAGGGGTTGAACCACATTACGTCCAGCCCTGCATGCTTTGCACCCAGAATGTCCGTCTGAAAGTTGTCGCCTATCATCAGCGTGCTCTCACGCTTGGCACCCGTTTTCTTCAAGGCATAATCAAAGTATTCCTTGGCAGGTTTGTTCACTCCAGCATCTTCCGAGAGGATTATAGTTTGAAAGTATTGGAGCATGTTGCTGGCTCTCAGTTTGCGGTACTGTACCTCATGAAAACCATTGCTGCACATGTGCAATCTGTAACCCCTGCTCTGCAGGTATTGCATCAGTTCGTGCGCTCCGTCTATCACACCGGGCTTGTTGGCGCATAGGTCCAGAAAATGGTCGCTCACTTCCAGACAGAACTCCACAGACACATCCTCCAGACCGTGTCCCTTGCTCAGAGGACGACGAAAGCGCTCCACTATCAGCGTGTCTCTGCTTATTTGTCCAGCCGCATAGCGTGTCCAGAGGTCCACGTTGGTTTCCCAGTACGGCACGTGAAAGTCCTCGTATCTCTCAAAATATCTGCCTAGATTGAAATCCTCAAACAGCTCCTTCAGGGCTATATCTGCATTGCCGTGAGTGTCGTAGAGCGTATCATCATAATCAAGGAAAAGGTCCTTGTAGGGTAGGGTATTCATCGTTTATTTTACTACGTTAATGGGGTGGCCCTCCATGAAGGCCTGTACATTGTTGATGGCGGTGGCAATAAGCCTGCCTCTGGCCTCGGCGGTGGCCCATGCTATGTGTGGCGTGATATGGCAATTGCGCGCACCTATGAGAGGATTCTTCTCCGTGGGAGGTTCCTTGCTCAGCACGTCCACTCCGGCCGCCAGTATGCGTCCCGTATTGAGAGCCTCTGCCAGTGCTTCCTCGTCGATGAGAGGTCCGCGTCCCGTGTTGATGACAATGGCTGTGGGCTTCATCAGAGCCAAGCGCTCGGCATTCACCAGATGTCGTGTTTCCTCCGTCAGAGGGCAGTGCAATGAGAGTACATCGGCCTTGCCGAACAGTTCCTCATAGCTCTCTGCCTTACAGATACCCATTGTGGCTAGCTCATCGGCACCCTTGCTGGTCATAGCCATCACCTTCATGCCAAAGGCTAGTGCTATCCTTGCCACGGCACTGCCTATATTGCCCAGGCCCACTATGCTCATTGTTTGCCCGGCAAGTTCTTGCAGAGGCTTGTCGTAGAAGCAGAAATCATAGGATTGGGCCCATTTGCCGCTCTTCACGGCCGTAGTATAATGCCCAACGGAATTGGTGATGTCCAGCAGGTGAGCAAACACCATCTGAGCCACCGACATGGTGCTATATGCAGGCACGTTGGTCACTATGATGCCGTGCTCCTCGGCCGCCTTCATATCCACCACGTTGTACCCCGTAGCCAGCACCCCGATGTACCTCAGCGCGGGCAATGCTTCTATCACCTGGGCACTCATCTTCACCTTGTTGACGAGCACCACCTTGGCATCCTTGGCTCGCTCCACCACCTCTTCGGGTGCAGTTCTGTCATACACCTCCACTTTGCCAAGCAGCTCCAGCGCATGCCACGACATATCGCCAGGGTTGGCCGTATATCCATCTAATACTACTATCTTCTCCATACGCACACACGTCATTCTTTTATTATTCCACTCTCCCTCAAAAAAGGAGGGATATCGTATGCAAATATACAAAATCTTTTGCCCAAACCGATGCTTGCCACCCTAAAAAGATATAATTTCTATTATTCCACCCTCGGCAGAGCACGGCTACGCACAACACACGGACACGAACTTATACAAGTTTGGTTACTACTTCTTTACAGAACATTTACGTATGAGGCAGATTTTCTATTTTCTTAGGGCCGAAAATAAAAAAGTTTTAATATCTTTGCGGTATCGTTCGGCACTGCAGCGGCAGTAAAAGAATGACTTTATTGAAAAAGGTGTTATTGAAATTATCTTCTTCTGACGAATTCTCGCAAAATTCCATTTAGAGTGAAGGTGATAGCGATAGCATCACATCGTTGGTATGTACAGCCATTATTGGCTACTTATATAACCTTTGGTGTGGGCTATTGCTTTATCCACTCTAAAGGCAATGCGAGAAGCCAGTCGGAAGGGTAAGGCAAATAAGTTCCCACACCTTTATTGTATACTCTAATGGCTTTCTCTGGGGATTGGGAGGCGAAAAAACAAATAGAAAGATGAAAAAACATCTACACAATTCCTTGCGGGCACTGTTCCTGTCCCTTGCGGTGCTACTGTCCCTGCCCATGCTGGCAGTAGAGGTTGAGATTGATGGGATAAATTATGAACTCATTACAAAGACAAAGGAAGCAACTGTAATCAAGAAGAGCAGTGGTGAGTATTCTGGCGATATTATTATCCCAGAAACTGTAGAATACAATGATATTATTTATAATGTAATTTGCGTAGAGCG
Organism: Bacteroidaceae bacterium; assembly: GCA_017381015.1. Lineage (GTDB taxonomy): Bacteria > Bacteroidota > Bacteroidia > Bacteroidales > Bacteroidaceae > Physcousia. The sequence goes on along the minus strand of JAFOCV010000045.1, from coordinate 623 downwards.
GATGGGAGGATGGTATAATGAATACAATTATGGACTAACCTCAGTTACAATCCCAAATAGTGTGACAAGTATAGGTTCAGTCGCTTTTATGAATTGTCGTAGTTTAAAATCTGTAACTATAGGTAATGGTGTTAAAAGTATAGGGACAGAGGCGTTTCATTATTCTGATCGATTGACTGCTGTCTATATCTCTGATATTGAAGCATGGTGTAATATCAAGTTTGAAGGAGGTGCTGGTAACCCATTAAGTTCTGCTCATCATTTGTATCTGAATGGAGAAGAGGTGAAGGATTTGATTATCCCAGATGGTTTGGAGAGCATAAACGATTATATTTTTTATGGTTGCTCTGGTTTGACCTCTGTAACTATACCTAATAGCGTGACGAACTTAGGGAGATCTGCTTTCTCTGGTTGCTCTGGTTTGACCTCGGTTACTATTCCCAATAGTGTGACGAGCATAGGGGATGGTGCTTTCTGTCTTCTTGTATTTAGAAGCCCTAAACAACCAAAACTATTCAGAAATAACCAAATATAAACCTTTAATTATCAATACATTCTAAAATTTAACACTTTCAGGCTGCTTTTTGATGGTTCCCAAATTTCCACATATTTTTGAGACATAT
>JAFOCV010000044.1 GCA_017381015.1 Bacteroidaceae bacterium | reverse complement strand
GCACCCAGATGCAACGTCTGGATGGACAAGTGAAGTAACCACACCGCAACTTGAGGTTATTATCCCATTAGAAGTACGCCAGCGCTATAATTTCACTTCCCAGCAATGGCAAGCATTGGAAGGCGTCCTGGCAAGCGATCCACGACCTCATTATCAAGATGACCCTGAGCGTATATATAGCTTTGAATTTCGTGGAGAGAATATCAAATTTTCCGTATCCGAAGGTGTAGCCAAAATGGTGTAAATCAGTATCTGATGTAAAGCCATTTGTCTTCTTGAAAGAGTTTTCTATCCAATTGATAAACTTCTTCACCCCAAAGTTCCTTCATCTTGATATAAAAGTCAGGACTATGATTGGGAACGAAATCGTGTGCTATTTCATGAATTAAAAGAGCATCAAGGCTTTCAACAGGCAATTGAATGCATCTGGCATTGATTTCAATTGTATTTGATTTTATGTAATTACGTCCCATTACTCTTTTTCCCTTCTTCGCTATCTTGCACTCCTTTTCGGGATGACCCAATTGGTCGGTTATTTCCTTCAAACGTTTGGGGATAACTACCTTTGCTCGCTCAAATAGCAATTCATGCACCCGACTCAATATTTGCTCCTGAGCATAGATATGGTCGAGATTTAGGTTTCTTGGGAAATATAGCATACAATCCTTGCCATCCATTGTGCTTCTAAACGTGTCTCCAGTACTCTTCAATACTTTCAAGTTAACATAATCAGTTTCAAGAGTATAGCCATCATAAAATCTATTTACACCATCACATGTCCAATTGGCCAGTCGTTGCTCGGCAATATAAAAGCCATCGGTAAATGGTGTCTGATGGTTGATGGTCACCACTGCTTCGTTCTTGTTGAATCTTATCACAGCTCTTGTGGCATCTTTGTATTTGAGTACCTTTACGGGGCCTACTCCACTTACCATTTTTCTACACTCCTTGACCTCTGGCACCTTGCCAAGAACCTGCAATCTCTCGTCTAGCCAATGCTTCATTTTGCTTTGGTCACTACGAATCCAAAAGCGTGCCACCTTGTACAAGTCCTTGGCAATAACTAGATTTTTCTCCACTCCCAAACCACTTTCATAACAAGAACCTAGCCATCCTTGGGCATAATGCGACAGGTGCTCTACAGAGGCTTTGAGAAAGAATCTTGTTGCCTCTACATACTCCATGCGCATGTAATGCTCATAACCTAAATCGAAAAATGACACTTGTTTGTTCTCCATATTCGTCTGGTAAATGCTTATAGGTTGTTTTCTAGGCTTGGAAACGTATTTTCTTCTCTATATAAATGCATTCCCAACATAGGAATAAGACTTAACAAGCGTTGAAAGTCTCGTCCCGTCTTGGGAATGCACTTGCAAGCGTTTGGACATTCAAATTAAGTCAAATGTCCATTGGCTATTCTATAATCTCTAGAACTTTTCGTTGTCTACAAATACCTCTAACAATTCGGCACCATTGGGAGATGATGGAGTAATAACAACATCGGTGCAACAAGCTGGAATCAAACATGTCTGACCCTTCTTAAGCACGATATCTTCGCCAATGAGGCACTCACCATCCAAACATATGTAAATGAGGAATGAGTCGTAATGCTGCATGTTGCGCTCGCGCTTGGTATCCAATTGCAATTGGCGCACGGTAAAGTACTCACACTCACATACCATATTGGCCTTGTTAATCTCCTGAGGATAAGAGATAGAGTATTCAGGGTGTACGTTGTAGTCGATTGCATCAACGGCTAGCTCAGTGTGCAATTCACGTGGCTTGCCATCCATACCCATACGATTGTAGTCGAAAATGCGATAGGTAATATCGCTACTCTGCTGAACTTCTGCTATCAATGCACCACCGCAGATGGCATGTACACGTCCTGCGGGAATAAAGAAAGCATCACCAGCACTGATAGGGTGCTTAGCCAACACTTCGCAGATAGTACCATCCTTTACTCGGCGGCAATACTCATCACCAGTGATAACTTGTGAGAAACCAGCATAGAGATATGTACCAGGCTTGGCATCAACCACATACCACATCTCTGTCTTACCCATACATCCGTGGCGCTCCATTGCCAACTTGTCATCGGGATGAACCTGGATACTCAAATCTGTCTCTGCATCAATAAATTTTACCAGCATGGGGAACTCATATCCGAACTTCTTCTGCACTTGTTTACCAAGCAAATCGGCACCATATTCATACACCAATTCGCGAAGGTTCTTACCTTTAAGCTCACCATTGGCAACGATAGATTCCTTGCCAGGAACAGCACTCACTTCCCAACTCTCGCCTATTGGCTCGTCAGATGGAGTCATGCCTTTAATTTCTCTCAAACGATTACCACCCCATACGATGGGAAACAAACTAGTTTCAAACAATAATGGATATAGCATAGCGCGTGTAAATTATGTATTTTCAGTTGCCAAAGGTACGAATAAGTGAGCAAAATACCAAAGAATTTGAGTATTTTCGAACGAGAGTACCTTAGAGATTTATCTCAGAGGTACGAATAAGTGAGCAAAATACCAAAGAATTTGAGTAATTTCGAACGAGAGTACCTTAGAGATATATCTCAGAGGTACGAATAAGTGATGGAATTCGCACAGGAAACGTCTTTTTTTTGTATCTTTGCGCAAAATAAAACCCTATATTGCAACAAATATATCATGGAAGAAAAATTGAAGTGGTATCAGATGATAACATTAGAACTCTTCTGGGTACTATGTTTGCTAATAAGCATCATGCCCAGATGTATCAGATATTATATACTTAAACCCCTGATTGGCGCCCTACTGATACTGACACATTATCGCTACAAAGTCATTGTGGGTAATCTGACCAAGTCATTCCCTCAGAAGAGCACAAAGGAGATAAAGCAGATAACGCGAAAATACTATATGTTTTTGGCCGAAGTGGCTATTGATATCATTAGCCTTGTAGGAGCTAGCGAAGAACGTAAGGACAAGGCCGTAGATTGGTTGAATGCCAAGGAGATAAACGAGCGTCTTGATGGTAAGGATTGGATAGCAATTGGAGCACACTATGGTTGTTGGGAATACCTTCCACTATGGAGCCGCCAACAGATGTGCAATACCTTCATGAGCGTGTATCACCCACTGACCAACAAGGTGTTTGACCAATTCTTCTTGCGCTTGCGCAAACTATCCTCCAATATTGTCACCGTGGCCATGCGCAACACCTTCAGTTACTATCTCAAAAATAGAAACAAGGGAATAATCCTAGGTCTACTATCCGACCAAAGCCCAGCCCTAAGAGCAGACACCCAATGGTTTAGGTTCCTTAATCAAGATACAGCCTTTATTGATGGTGCAGAAAGCGTTGCTTTGAAGTACAAGTTGCCTATATATTTCGCCTACACCAAGCGCCAATCTCCAGGCAGATACACCGTTGTACTAGAGGAAATATACGATGGTCAAGAGACTGTGGAAAAATATGAAATTACACGCAGATATGCACAACGCATGGAAGAGATGATAACGGAATGCCCAGAGCTATGGATGTGGAGCCACAAGAGATGGAAGCACACTCCCGAAAAACAAGAACGTCTCTACGGACAAAACACACTTCCTAAATAACACAAACAATAGCACTCAACACACTCATACATAAAACAATATGGATATAGTAATAACATACGTCAACGGACTTGATCCTGAATGGCAAAAGAGCTATGAGAAACATACCAATACCCCAATAGAAGAAAAGCGTTTTCGCGACTGGGGCACACTGAAGTATCTCTTTCGTGGCATAGAAAAGAATATGCCTTTCATCCGCAAGGTACACTTGGTGGTATCAGGCGAAAGTCAGGTTCCGGAGTGGTTGAATCGCAATGAGGTAAACGTGGTATTGCACCAGGATATCATCCCCCACCATCTGTTGCCCACCTTCAATTGCAACCCCATTGAGATGCATCTTCACAATATCAAAGACCTTGACGAAGAATACCTCTATTTCAATGACGACATTTTCCCACTAAAACCATGTCAACCGACCGATTTCTTCCGTCAAGGCAAAGGTGTTTTGGGTATGAGCAGACACCTTTTCTCCATGGGTATGTTCCGCAAGATATGCCGCAATTCCAGCGACCTTGCCCACACTCTATTGCACATGAGTCCATCATTTACATTCCTTCGTCCTCAGCACGTTTGCACACCAATGCTCAAGAGCGAAGTAACAGAGGCTTACAATCTTGCCAAGGAGGAAATCCTATCTTCAATGTCTACCACTCGTACTGAAAAAAACCTCAATCAGTATCTCTATTTGGATTACATGTATCTGAAGGGAAAACTCATCAACGAGCGCCTTTCAAAGAAGCATTTCTCCGTAGGCATCGTTTCTGCTCAGAAGTTAAGGGAATTTATCGAACAACCCACCCATCAACTGACATGTATCAATGATGTACAACTAAGCGAAGGACATTATCAGGAGTTGCGCTCTACACTCATTGCTGCCTTCGACACAATACTTCCCAATGCCTCAAAGTATGAAGTTTAAGCACACTCTTTCCCTGGTTACATGCGTCTATGGCGTGGAGGAGTATATCGAACAATATGCTCATAGCGTCTTTGATCAAACGTGTACCGATATAGAATACATTTTTGTCAACGATGGCACGAAGGACAATTCTATCCAAATACTTGAAAGAGTGATAGATGAGCATTATGCCCATCTACGCTCCAACATTACCATTTTCAATCAAACTAACCAAGGACTCCCTCTTGCTCGCAAAAGCGGCATCTCCTTGGCCAAAGGTGACTACATCCTCTTTGCCGACCCAGATGATTGGCTCTCGCCCAATGCCGTAGAGGAAATACTTACCAAGGCTGACGAAACAGATGCTGACATCATCTATTTCAATCTTGTAAAGGAATATGGCCATAGGCAAAGTATCAAGCGCGAGAAGCACTACACTGCTGAAACCAAGGAGCTATGGATAGAAAACATCTTCAATTATAAGTCCTTCGGTTATTGTGTGACCAAATGTTTCCGACGCTCATTATACACCGACAACACTATCTACACACCCATTTTGGGCATGCACGAGGACATTTATCTCATGAGCCAGATAATATTCTATGCCAAGAGCATAGTACAGATGCCCAAGGTGCTATATCACTATCGCAAGACCAACAAGGACTCCATGTGCTCTCAAAGTTCGTCTACCAGACATATTGCCTCGTCACGCAACCTGCTCAATCTCTATCAAAACTATATGCAGGACATAGCCAATAGCCCCATCAGACGTGTTGCTAACGGCATACTATTCCGCGCTGGTTGGCATGCTCTCTTGCACGGATACAATTTCACCAAGGAATACCCGTGGCTGGTAGATGCAATTCGTAATGCACAGATGAGTACACGCTATCAAGCTACCCTACCCCAACAGATGCTCGTAAAAGTTGCAGCTAAGATTTCGCCCAAACTTTTCTGCAGATAAACTCCACCTACCATTAATGACTTTGGCGAGGTGCGATCTCTACTCCTCGCCAAATATCTCTTTGATATAAAGAGGATTGTGTATGGATTTTCTTATCTGTTCTTCAGTAGGAAGCTTCCTCCAATCACCATATACATTGGTCAGGTAAGCATCCATATTGTTAGGTACAGGAAGGTCTACTCCCTCAAACTTTGCTGTTTTCAAGGGGAAGATGTCCTTTAGAAAAAATGTAGACTTTGCCCAACCCAATCCCAAGACATAATGATATTCATCCTTGGGATTAATCAACCCTACTACCTTCAATATCGGATTAATTATTCCTAAGCACAGAATTTGAATAAAACGTATCAATAATCTACGTAACCATTTAATCTGTATATACGATGTAAGGTGCTGTGTATTATGATATATTACCTTTGACAAACGTGTTACTGTATAATTATTTTTCTCTATTGTAAAAATATCCACAAAAACACCATTCCAACGATAGAAATTACGTCTACGGTCAATTGACAAGTCCTGTCCTGTTTTCCTACGGAACTTGGCAAACACGTTGATATACTCAACATCCGTTTTCAAAGATTGCAGCACATACTCATCGCTTTGCATCTCCATCAGCACCTTTTCCAAGCGCTTGTAATCTTCCTTCATCATTACAATATCAACGTCGTCATCCCAGGGAATAAAACCCTGATGACGGGCAGCTCCCAGCAATGTACCAGAGCTCAGCCACCATTGTATTTTATGCTCTTTGCAGATATCTGCCAGCACAAGAAGCATCTTAAAAAGCTCCATTTGACTTTCTCTCAGTTTGGAACCTTCGGGACAGAACTTATTGCGAAGTTCCATATTCTCTTTATCCGTCAAACAATTCGCTTTCATATTGTAATATCCTTAATTTTACTCGTACATATCCACTTTTTACACATGGTACAATCCATTCATCACGCAATAGATGATGACATCGGCCAGGGAGCGTGCTCCAAGTTTTTCCATGATATTCTTTCTGTGAGTAATTACCGTGGTGAGACTTATGTTCAGTTTGTCTGCCACCTCCTTATTGATACATCCCTGGCACAACAGTATAGCCACTTCTGCCTCGCGCTGAGACAATTGAGGTTCCTGGACTGGTTTTGGCATACGTGCATGATGCTCCATATCGCCATCTCCATTCGTCGAGGGACGATGGTGTGCTCTTTTGTGCAAGGCCAGTAGGTCGTGAATCACTCCAGCTTCACTTTGGCACACATTCAGTGTGGACACTCCATTGATAGACATCTCACCACTTACCATAACTATACATCGTCCCTTGCGCGAGCGAAAATATTGTGTATGCTCAAAATATATGCGCGAAGACACGAAATAGTGCACTATCTCGCTCTCCTCGTAAGTGGCCAGTTCGTCTAGTGATTCACACACCACTATCTCTGCCATTGGTATGATGTTGCACAATACTCTCTGCAAGCCCATGCAAGCCAGAATATTGGCATCTACTATGGCAATCTTGAATTGCATGGTATGTATATGTGGGTGCATTCCTTTCTATTGTTTTGATCGTTAAGCCTCTGCATTCTCCTGCGTGAGATATAACCTTAAACCTTAAACCTTAATCGTTAAACTTTAAACGTTAAACGTTAAACCTTTCCGTTTTCACTTTTCCGTTTTCCGTTTTCAAAGCTGTTGCATATCATACAATCTCTTGTAATAACCATTCTTGGCTATCAATTCGTCGTGACCACCACGCTCCACTATTCTGCCTTCGTGAAGAACGTATATCTCGTCGGCATTCTTGATGGTAGAAAGGCGGTGTGCTATGGCTATGGTGGTGCGGCTCTTCATCAAGCGCTCCAAAGCCTCCTGCACCAAGCGCTCCGATTCGGTATCCAATGCCGATGTAGCTTCGTCAAGAATCAGTATCGGGGGATTCTTCAAAATGGCACGTGCTATACTCAAACGCTGACGCTGACCGCCGGAGAGTCGTCCTCCACGATCACCAATCATGGTATCGTATCCGTCTGCCGTCTCCATAATAAAGTCATGTGCATTGGCTATCTTGGCAGCCTCTATCACCTGCTCCATGGTAGCGTTCTCCACACCAAAGGTAATATTGTTATAGATGGTATCATTGAAGAGAATAGCCTCCTGATTTACATTGCCTATCAGCGAGCGAAGGTCGCGAATGCGCACATCCTTCACATTCTTGCCATCGATAAATATCTCACCCTCTGATACATCGTGGTATCTAGGAATCAGGTCCACCAGTGTTGATTTACCACTGCCCGACTGACCCACCAATGCTATCGTCTTGCCACGAGTAACCGTCAAGTTGATATCGCTCAGCACACTTCGTCCTTCTGTATAGCTGAAGCCAACACCCCTCAGTTCCACCTCCTTCTCAAAAGCGTTCAGTTCCTTGGGTTCCTCACTCTCCTTGATGGGATTCTCTGCCTTCAGGATAAAGTCTATTCTATCCATTGAAGCAAGACCATGTGGTATCTGATATGAGGTCTTGGAGAAATCCTTCAGAGGGTTTATCACGCTATATAATATAACCATGTAGAAGATAAAGGTGGAGGCATCTATCATATTGGTTCCATTGAGAATAAGCCATCCGCCAAACCACAGTACCACCACGATGATGGTAGTGCCCAGAAACTCACTCATGGGATGAGCCGCATGTTGTCTTATCACCATCTCGTTCATTCCACGACGATAGTCTTCATTCACATCCAGGAAGCGCTTTGCCATCTTCTTCTCTGCAATGAAGGCCTTGATGATACGCAGGCCTCCCAATGTCTCGTCCAATTGTGCTATGATATCGCCCCAACGCTTCTGCACAACTGCCGACTGGCTTTTCAACTTGCGACTCACTTTGCCCATCACCCATCCTGCTATGGGGGCTACTACAAAGACAAAGAGTGTCAATTCCCAACTAACCGTGAACAACGTAACGAAGCACACCACAATGGCTATCGGTTGACGTATCATCATATCCACAGATGACATCACCGCTGTTTCCACCGTCTGCACATCTGCACTCATTCTGGCTATGATATCGCCTTTGCGCTCCTCTGAGAAGAAACTCAGTGGCAGGCGCAACACCTTGTTATACAATTCCGTACGTATATCTCTCACAACACCTGTGCGCAGAGGCACCATAACGGCACTGGATGCAAAATAGCCAAAGGTTTTTATGCCGGTCATCACCACCAGCGCCACACCCATCACTATCAACGTGATGAAGGCGCCATGCTCTGCAATGAGGCTCTGCACAAAAGCATAACCGTTGTTCACTATCACCTCCTTGTTTAATGTGGTCCAATCCCACTCACGATAAGTGTACACCGTTTGGTCTATCTTGAAGAGGATATTCAGAATAGGTATTAGTACAACGAATGAAAATACATTCATCAACTGTGCAAAGAAATTGAGTAGTACGGAGCCTACCAGATATTTTCTATAGGGCTTCAGATAGCGCCCCATGATGCTCAAGAAGTGTTTTAGCATATCCTTAATATTACACCTTATATTAAAACAGGCACAAATATACGATATATTTTTGAGACAGACAAGGGTTGCCAAGGAAAACGGGCAAACGGACGAAGCTTCATATTGTAAAGCCAATATTTCATCTTCAAAATAGAAGCACATATCTATCGTTCCCCCTCGCAGATTAATTTTTTATGCAAAGTCCCACAAATAGCAGTAATAATTGATTTATACCAATGGCTTCTCGTTTAGTGAAGAAATATTGTAGATAATTAGATTATGAACCTACATATAATAATACCAGATATTACAAATTTTACTTTTTCAACATTGTTTTCTGTTGAATAATAGACAATTTATTTGTTTAAATCCACAAATAGCTGTATATTTGCATCGAAATCAATAGACAAAATTGTTCAAACAATACTTACATTAGATGAATTATGGAAAAACTTACCAGTAAAGAAGAGGAAGTAATGGAGTTGATTTGGCAACTGGCTAACGACCCCAAAATGAATAGCAAACCTTCAGGCGCCACATCTTGCAGGGAGGAAGAAGGCGAAAACCTGGCAGGTCATTGTGCGCCTAAAGATGTAGCATCACTTTATCCAGAGCCTCGTCCAAGCGCTAATGCCATTGCACAGATTTTCCAGACATTGGAAAAGAAAGGATATCTCACACATGAACCCAAAGGACGCGGTTTCGTTTATCGTCCCATCGTAGACAAACAAGCATACGGCCGAGGAAGATTGTCCAGTGTGGTCAATCGTTTCTTCAGTGATTCATACATGAGTGTGGTGTCTACATTGATGCAGGAAGAGAAGGTTACCGAAGCCGAATTATTGCAATATCTGGCCGACCTGAAACGTAAGAAGAACTAATTTATGGCAGTATTCATTATTTACTCTATTCGGTGGGCAGTAACGCTGGTGCTACTCTACTCACTTTACAGGCTCCTGCTTAGGCGCGAGACGTTTCACCGTCTTAACCGTGCCGTATTGTTGGCTATCCTCATAGCTAGCCCACTACTTCCACTTATACCTCTGCATATAGACGAACCAACAACTATAAATGAGGTACTTACCATGATTGAGACGCCATTGATGAATATATCTACTGGGAATACCGAAGGAAGTACACCAGCTATGCAAGAGGATAAAAACGTGACAACGGACCTATGGGTACGCTATTGTGCGTACTTTTATATAATAGGTATCGTCGTTTCCTTTGCTATATACGTTTTTCGTCTTTTGTCTTTGTTCCGTCTTTTACTTCGATGTAAGCATATCTCCCACCCTATGATTCCTAATAATGTTCATCTAATGCTGGGCATGGGTATCAAGCAACCAAGTAGCTGGATGCGCTGGATTATCATTGGGCCAATAGATTTGAAACAAAATGCGGAGCCAGTAATCAAGCACGAACTTGCACACGTAAGGTTGGGGCATTCGTGGGATGTGATTCTCTGCGACCTCACGTGCAGTCTGTTATGGTGTCTACCCTTTGCATGGATGTTGCGTCAAGACCTGGTGGATGTGCATGAATTTCAAGCTGACGAGGCCGTATTGCAAGGAGGAGTAAAGTTGGAGGATTACGAGCATCTATTGGTGCGAAAGGCTATACAAGCACAATATCTGCCCATCATGAACACCCTGCGCCGTGGAGCGGTAAAGAAGCGTTTCGCTATGATGCACAGTGGCCGTTCGTCCAGTTGGTCACGTCTAAAACTATTGTATCTGCTCCCAGCCTTAGCCGCTTCACTATGGGTATCTGCCAAAACGGAAGAATACCAGGTTTATATCAATGACAAACTAGCGATACGAGAAAAAACAGAGAAGCTTGATTCCGCAACAATAAAACATGTAACTGTGAATCACCCTCAAAAAAAGATATTTATAGAGACTATATCGGAACAAATAGATACAGGAGAGCAAATATCTGGAGTAAGACCTGTCAATGGCAAACTTATCATTGTTCTCACAGAGAGAACCTGTAACATCATATTTGTGATCACATGGCGCATTTTCCTTGCCAAGTACCGTAATGTGATGATATGCACCATACATCGCAGGTCTCATCAGGTTTACTGCACATGCATCCACACCAATATATTCCTTGTGTGTGTGCTTCTCATGGATTGCCTTCGTAATGAGGTGTCCGTAAGGTGCCATCATGAAACGTCCAAGCTCTGTATAAATCGCTACATCGCCCATTCCTGCCGGTACCAGAACCTCCTCATAGACCTTTCTGACACCCTCACCAATTGCCCTGATATCATTTGGCTCCTGATCCGGTCTGTATGGAACTCCCACACCACCAGAAAGATTGATGAAAGTAATGTTCGCACCTGTTTCCTCTTTCAGCTTCACAGCAATCTCAAACAAGGTTTTGGCAAGTGTCGGATAATAATCATTTGTCACCGTATTACTTGCAAGGAAGGAATGGATACCAAAATTCTTTACGCCTTTTGCCTTCAGAATCTTAAAGCCTTCAAAAAGCTGCTCTGTCGTAAATCCGTATTTTGCGTCTCCCGGATTATCCATAATACTGTTGCTGATCTTGAACAATCCACCTGGAT
>JAFOCV010000043.1 GCA_017381015.1 Bacteroidaceae bacterium | reverse complement strand
GAGGGGGTGGATAAAAACGCGATGCTTGAGAGGAATTAGGAATTCTTCAGATGACAGATGACAGAGAACAGATTAGCGAAGAGCGAGCAAGTGCTATACCTTGACAAAAAATAACTGACTACCTGACTATCTGATTACCATGGGGGCTTTGGAGGTCCGATTATTCTGATTACTCTGATTACTCTGATTACTCTGATTACTCTGATTACTCTGATTACTCCGATTATGCAAGGGGGGGACGTTTCGTCCCATCCCCTAGGTGGTGTCCGTTTCGTTCACCTCCCCATCCCCTAGAGGGTGTTCTGTTTGGAACATCCCCAGCTCTGAATACAAGGGTGCTCTGTTTTAGCGCATCCCTTGCTGGATGGGGGTATTGGGTACTCGGTAGTCAGGTAGTCAGATATTTTTCGTCTAGGTTTACTCTCCCTGCTCTAATAGGTACTATTGTTACTAATAATATAGTTATTATATATATAATATTTTAAATATTATATATATATAATAAAATTTGGAATGAAGGAAAAGCCCCGCTCCGACCTTGACAAAAAATAATTGACTACCTGACTACCGACTACCATGCACCCCCTTTTTTTATGCCAAATTGCTGCCGAATTAATTTGGCATCAAAGGCATCAAAGGCATAAAGAGTTTTTTGTCGTATCTTTGCACCGGCTTTTGGAAAAAAAGCAACGAGATAAACCACATTAATATTTAACCTTTTAAAAACCAACATTTTTATCATGACGAACACTGATTACTCAGTAGAAAAGTTGCTTCCATACCCCGATGTGGTGGAAGAACTGGAGACACAGATGGGTGGTAAGCCTGCCCAGGGAAGTAGAAACAACTTTATCTTTGCCATGGCGTGCCAATTGAGGTATGTCTGTAATGATGACCCCGAATGGATAGCCAAGGTGCTGCCTACGTATGGCGAGGAACGTGAGCAATGGATGGCCACGATACGTAGTGCCTGCAATCGGAGCCAATCACCCGGTATGACCCATCTGATGCAACGCGTATTGCGTATATGCCGCGAGCGCTGGGAGGCTATGATGGACGAGGACGAGGCCCAGTGGGATGCTCTCGGTAGCTTGGACACACCTCCGCCTATGCCCAGGGTCCTGCCTCCGCTGATCAGACTCCTTGTGAGCAAGACACCCGATGTGTACAGACCTGCCGTGGCACATGCCGTATTCCCGGCGCTGGCTACCCACCTATGGCAGACGAGGTTCATGTACATAGATAATGTGCCTCACGAAGCTACGCTGATGAACGTACTGATGGCTGGTACGGGTGCCGGCAAGAATTGCATCTCCGAGCCCATCAATCGCATCATGGCAGACATACGCCAGAGGGACCAGGAAAACCTGCGCCGCGAGCATGAATGGAAGCAAGAGGTACAAGCCAAGGGTGCCAGCAAGGACAAGCCTCTGCGACCCGAAGGACTGGTCATCCAGGAGATAGATTCCGATATGACCAATGCCGCTCTGGTGCAACGATTGGCAGATGCCGAAGGCAGATTCCTCTACACCAGAATGAACGAGATAGACCAGTTTGATGCTCTCAAGACATCGTACCATAGCAAGGCTCAGTTCCAGATAATGTGCCTGGCCTTTGACCCAGGTAATACATACGGACAGACGCGCGTGGGAGCAGCATCGGTAACCGAGCGTGTATGCGTGCGCTTCAATTGGAACGCCTCCACCACCATTGGCAAGGGACAGAGATACTTCCGCCATGTGCTCACGGATGGTCCTATCTCTCGTATCAATTTCTGCACCATACCCGAGCGCGAGATTGGTGCCGAGATACCCATCTTTGGCAAGTATGACGATGCTTTTGACCAGGAACTGAAACCCTACATCGAACGACTGACCGCGGCCCGGGGATTGATAGAGTGCAAGGAGGCAAAGAGAATGGCAAAAAGATTGGTGGAGGATTGTGCCGACTTTGCTCGCCTTTCCCAATCCCGAGTGTACGAAAACCTCTCATATCGTGCCATAGTGATAGCCTATCTGAAGGCCATGGTGCTGTACGTGGCACAAGGCCAGAAGTGGGACGGATACATCGAGAGCTTCGCACGATGGTCATTGCATTACGACCTATGGTGCAAGATGCGATTCTTTGGCCATAGCATAGAGGATGCCGAGAATGGTCGCGAAGTAAAGGACCACCCAGGACCTCAGAACCTTCTGGACCAATTGCCAGACGTATTCAGTCGCGAGGAGGCACAACAGCTGCGCCAGCGCTTGCACATCAATACCGGTACGCTCAAGGCAATGATCAGCAACTGGAAGAAGCGTGAATACATAGAAGAGTACGGAGAAATAGTGCCCAAAAGCGAGATAGCCCGACAATTGTACACCAAGACATCCATCTACCTCAAGGACCACGTATCCTGCACCTGATGGGGAATGGGAATAATCAGAAAAATCAGAGTGCTCGGAGTAATCTGAGTGCTCTGAGTGCTCTGAGTAATCTGAATACTCTGAGTACTCTGAATACTCAGAAACCTCCGAATAATCAGAATGCCCAAGGTAATCAGGTAGTCAGGTAGTCAGTTATTTTTTGTCAAGGTGCATTGCCTCCTCTTGCCTCCTCGCTCTTCGCTAATCGCTAATCGCTAATCGCTAATCGCATTTCCTAAGTCTCAAATGCCATTTCCCAAGGTCGGAATTGCATTTCCCGAGTATGGAACGCGTTTTCCAGCCTTGGGGATAGCAATTCGGGGATGGGAAACACAATGCCAACTATTTCTTCTTCAGAATATAACCTATGGCTTCGCGCATGATCTTGGCTCCGCTCAGGTACATGACACCTGCATAAAGAAGGGCCGCCATGAAGATACGACTGAGCATCAGAACCCACAGATTGCTGATGGAAGACGTTGCCCACCAGGTGACACCCAGGATACAAAGCGTGAAGGCAAGGAAGGGAAGGGTGTCGCATGCCACCCAATGCCATTTCATGCCGATGAGGCGCTTTGCCCACCATTGCCAGATGCCCAACCATACTATATTCAGTATGATGAAGAACACCACCATGTGCATCATGCCATACCCGTTGAAATAGAGCACGATGAGTCCCGTCCACACCGCCAGGCACTGACCTATGGTGCACGCCATATTCACTCCGCTATGTCCACGGCTGATGGTCAGGTTGCTATATAGCGTGGTGATGGGGAAGAAGGCTCCGTAGATGCACAGGAGGGAAAGGATGCGGGCACTCTCTGCCCACTTCTCTCCGCCAGCAATGAGGATGAACTCCTCGGAAATCATACCCAGTCCCAGAAGGGCAGGGAAGGAGATGAAGGAGATGAAGCGTAGCATCTTGCGAAAGACCTGCACGTAGCGTCCATTGTCGTCGGCCACATGCGCCAATGTCGGTTGTGCCACCGATGTGAGCATACCGTTGATGGTGCCCGAAGCCATGTCGTTCCACTTGCGAGCAGTACCGTAGACACCAGCTTGAGTGTTGCCAAAGCACTTGCCCAAAAGCACACTGAAGGCATGGTTGTTGAGAATATTGAAGACGTTGGTTAGCAACAACTTACTGCTGAAGGTAAACATCTCCCATGCAGGACGCAAATCTATCTTCAGCGAAGGTCGCCACCTGGAGTAATACCAGTTCATCATCTGCACGAAGAAGACGAAGCTCACGCTCTGTGCCACAATGCCCCAATGGGCAAAATCCTGCCATGCCAGCACCACGCCTATCGTGCCCGAGAGGAGCATGGCGGTGATGCCGCAGATGCTGGTTTCGCGCACCATCAGATGGCCAAAGAGATAAGCCCTCTGCACGGTGCCCAGGCCCGATAGCAGGAAGCCCAGGAAGAGAAAGCGGGCAAGATAGGTGAGCTCAGGGTCGTTGTAGAAATCGGCTATGTATGGAGCCATGAACCACAGGATGATGTAAAGGCTGGCACTCACTATCATATTGAACCAGAAGACGGCATTGTACTCCTGGTCGGTGGGCTCCTTCTTATTGCACAGAGCAGCTATAAATCCGCTCTCCTGAAGGGCACTGGCCAGTGCGGCAAAGATATTGAGCATATACACCTTGCCCCAATCGGCAGGAGTGAGCAATCGCATCAGAGCCAAGCCAAACAGAGCTCCCAGCAGTTGCATAATACCATTGCTGAGACCTCCCCAGAGGAGACCTCGAGCAGTACGTTCTTTAAGCGACTTTTCTTCCATTATAACGCAAGAATTCGCCCAAAGATAGTACAAAATGCCGAGAAAAAGCCACTTTCGGCATGCGAGAGTGACAAAATGATACTGAAAAAGGAATTTTCCCTCACGTGCGCGCAGAATTCTTCATTTCTTTTTGCTACCTTTGCAAGGATTTAGTGCCTGTTGGAGGGCAATTTGTAGAGAAAAATAATTAAATAAAACCTAAAATAATGGAAAAAATTCAAGAACTCACAGAGAAAATCTATCGTGAGGGTGTAGAAAAGGGTCAGGCAGAAGCCGACCGCATTGTACAGGAAGCCAAGGAAGCAGCTGCTAAGATTATAGCAGAGGCAAAGGCAAAGGCAGCCGAAATCGAGGCCGAAGGCAAGAAGAATGTAGCCGAGATGGAGGCAAATACCAAGAACGAGTTGAAGCTATACACAGCTCAGTCGCTAAGCGCACTGAAGAGCGAAGTGGCCAACGTGCTCTCTGCCTCTACAATAGCTCAGGCGGTGGACAAACTGGTAGCCGACAAGGACTTCTTGTGCAAGTTTACCGTAGCACTGGCCAGCAAGTGGGTGGAAAACGAACCCATCGTAATAGAAAGCGCAGATGCAGAAGCTCTGAAGGCATACTTTGCCAAGGAAGCAAAGGCTATCCTGGACAAGGGTGTTGCCATCGAGAAGGTAAATGGCCGTACTGCTCTATTCACCATCCAGCCAGCTGATGGAAGCTACAAGGTAAGCTTTGGTAAGGAAGAATTCGAGGATTACTTCAAGTCATTCCTGCGTCCTCAACTAGTGCAAATGTTGTTCTAAAGAAATAAGATGGCTAATTACTATTGTCTCATAGCAGGTTTGCCCGAAATCGATTTCTCGGACTCGCATCCAGGATATTCCATGGACGAGCTCGTGGAGCAATTGCACGAGTCGCTCACACCATGGGATGCACGATTGATGGCCAACTTCTTTTTCCTACAACGAGATTGCAAAAATCTGGTAGGATACCTGAAAGACCCTGAGGCAGAGCTAATGTACCAAGGAGCATACACCAAGGAACAATACCATGACCTGGTGAAGAGTGCTGAGGAGATGAACTTCAACGTACATCGCTATCCCTCATTCCTTAGTATCTTTGCACGTGAGTGGGCTTTCAACAAGGATAAAAAGGGATATTTCCCCGAGGATGAGATTCTGTATTTATTCTACAAATACGCCATCGACAACTGCTCAAACAAGTTCGTGCGCGAGTGGTACCAGATGAACATGGACATCAACAACATCCTTACCGCCATACTGGCACGCAAGTACGGATGGAACATCGCCGACTATATCAAGGGCGAAGGCGAAGTGCAGGAAAAGCTGCGCGAGGAGAATACCCCCGACTTCGGACTCTCTCGCGAGATGGATTACATGAAGGAACTGATCCAGATAGCCGACCAGGACGACCCCGTCAAGAAGGAAAAGATGATTGATGCTCTCAAGTGGTTGTGGCTGGACGATAACACCTTCTTCGAACCCTTCGGCATAGAATCCGTCTTTGCCTACATGTGCAAGCTGGAAATGCAATACAGATGGGCCAACCTAGATGTGGAAAAGGGCAAGGAAAGTTTCGAGCAGATAATAGAGAATCTCAGAGGAGAGGCACGAGTGCCCGATGCATACAAGGTTTAAAAAGAAGCACTCCTTTCCCAGAGAAAGAAATCTCAATCCCAAACAAAGTAAGATAAAATAAACAAGATATGACAAAAGGAAAAGTTAGTGGCGTAGTCTCCAACATGGTCACCCTCCGTGTGGACGGACCCGTGTTGCAGGGAGAAATATGCTACATTACAACTGGCGGCGACCGCTTGATGGCCGAGGTTATCAAGGTCGTAGGCAGTGACGTGTACGTTCAGGTATTCGAAAGTACACGTGGCCTAAAGGTAGGCTCAGAAGCCGAATTCACAGGACACCAGCTGGAGATTCAGCTAGGCCCTGGTATGTTGAGTAAGAATTACGATGGTTTGCAGAACGACCTCGACAAGATGGACGGAGTCTTCTTGCGCCGTGGTCAGTATACCGACCCTCTCGACAACGATCGCCTTTGGGACTTTGAACCCATCGTAAAGGCAGGCGACCGCGTGGAAGGTAGTGCATGGTTGGGCAAGGTGGAAGAAAACCATCAGCCTCTCAAGATTATGGCTCCATTCACATTGAAGGGTACCGCCGTGGTAAAGAGCATCGTACCTGCTGGTCAGTACAAGGTGCACGACACTATTGCCGTATTGACCACCGAAGCTGGCGAAGACATCAACGTCACCATGGTACAGCGCTGGCCCGTAAAGTTTGCCATGACCAACTATAAGGAGAAGCCACGTCCATTCAAGTTGTTGGAAACAGGTGTGCGCACCATCGATACCTTCAACCCCATCGTAGAGGGTGGTACCGGTTTCATTCCCGGTCCCTTCGGTACAGGTAAGACCGTGCTTCAGCACGCCATCTCCAAGCAGGCCGAGGCAGACATCGTAATCATCGCAGCATGTGGTGAGCGTGCCAACGAGGTAGTAGAAATCTTTACCGAGTTCCCCGAACTGATCGACCCACACACCGGTCGCAAGTTGATGGAGCGTACCATCATCATCGCCAACACCTCTAACATGCCCGTAGCTGCCCGTGAAGCATCAGTATACACCGCCATGACCATGGCCGAGTACTATCGCTCAATGGGCTTGCGCGTATTGTTGATGGCCGACTCAACCTCTCGTTGGGCACAGGCATTGCGCGAGATGAGTAACCGTATGGAAGAGTTGCCTGGTCCTGACGCATTCCCCATGGACCTTGGCGCATTGGTGGCCAACTTCTATGGCCGTGCAGGTTATGTATACCTCAACAATGGCGAGGTAGGTTCCGTAACCTTCCTTGGTACAGTATCTCCCGCAGGTGGTAACCTGAAGGAGCCCGTAACCGAGAACACCAAGAAGGTAGCACGTTGCTTCTATGCCTTGGAGCAGGATCGTGCCGACAAGAAGCGTTACCCCGCCGTAAATCCCATCGACTCATACTCTAAGTACCTGGAGTACCCCGAATTTGCAGAGTATATCAAGGGCCACATCAACGAGGAGTGGATTCCCAAGGTACTTGCTCTGAAGACTCGTATGCAGCGTGGTAAGGAAATTGCCGAGCAGATCAACATCCTTGGTGATGATGGTGTACCCGTAGAGTATCACGTTATCTTCTGGAAGTCAGAGATTATCGACTTCGTTATCCTCCAGCAGGATGCATTTGACGAGATAGATGCTGTTACTCCCTTGGAGCGTCAGGAAGAGATACTAAATCTTGTAACAACCATTTGTAACAAGGACGACTACAAATTTGACACCTTCGAGGACGTAGTAAGTTATTTCAAGAAGATGATTAACCTGTGCAAGCAGATGAACTACTCGGAATACAAGAGCGAGCAGTACTATGACTTCAAGCAGCAGGTGGAAGCAATGTTATAATATATATAAGGTATGGCAACAGCATTTCAGAAAGTATATACAAAGATAAGCCAGATAACCAAGGCTACCTGTTCCTTGAAGGCAAAGGGCGTTGGTTATGACGAATTGGCCACCATCAATGGCCGCTTGGCACAGGTGGTAAAGATTGTTGGCGACGATGTTACCTTGCAGGTGTTCGAGGGTACTGGCGGTATCCCCACTAATGCCGAGGTAACATTCTTGGGCAAGTCTCCCTCTCTGAAGGTGAGTGACGACTTGGCTGGTCGCTTCTTCAATGCCTATGGTCAGCCTATCGATGGCGGTCCAGAGATTGAAGGTAAGGAAGTAGAGATTGGTGGTCCTTCAGTGAACCCCGTACGTCGTAAGCAACCAAGCGAACTTATCGCCACTGGTATTGCAGGTATCGACTTGAACAATACATTGGTATCCGGTCAGAAGATTCCATTCTTTGCCGACCCCGACCAGCCCTTCAACGAGGTAATGGCTATGGTGGCAATGCGTGCCAAGGCAGACAAGATTATCCTTGGTGGTATGGGTATGACCAACGATGACTATTACTTCTTCCGCAATACCTTCTCCAACGCAGGTGCACTGGACAGAATTATCTCTTTCATCAATACCACAGAGGACCCCGCCGTGGAGCGACTCCTTATCCCCGATATGGCTCTTACTGCGGCCGAGTACTTTGCCGTAGAGAAGCACGAGACAGTATTGGTATTGCTGACCGATATGACCTCTTATGCCGACTCTCTTTCTATCGTGAGCAACCGTATGGACCAGATTCCTTCCAAGGACTCTATGCCCGGTTCGCTTTACTCTGACTTGGCTAAGATTTACGAGAAGGCAGTACAGTTCCCCGAGAGCGTAGGTGGCGGTTCAATCACCATTATCGCCGTAACCACATTGAGTGGTGGTGATATCACCCACGCAGTACCCGATAACACCGGTTACATCACCGAGGGTCAGTTGTATCTCCGTCGTGATAGCGATGTGGGTAAGGTAGTCGTAGACCCCTTCCGTTCACTATCTCGTTTGAAGCAGTTGGTGGCTGGTAAGAAGACACGTAAGGACCATGCTCAGGTGATGAATGCCGCTATCCGCTTGTATGCCGATGCAGCTAATGCAAAGACCAAGTTGGAGAATGGTTTCGACCTGACCAATTACGACGAGCGCTGCTTGAAGTTTGCCAAGGCTTATGCCGAGAAACTATTGGCCATCGACGTAAATCTTGATACAGAGCAGATGTTGGACGTTACATGGGACTTGTTCCGTCAGAACTTCCAGTTGGAAGAGCTTAACATCAAGAAAGAGTTTACCGACCAGTATTGGAATAAAAACTAGTATGCCTGATAAGGTCATATATTATGGCAATAAAATATCAGTTTAATAAGACATCATTGCAGGCTCTGGAGAAGAACCTGAAGATGCGTCAGCGCACCTTGCCCATCATCAAGAGCAAGGAGACCGCTCTGCGTCTTGAGGTGAAGAAATGCAAGGAAGAGGCCGACATCCTGGAGGAGAAGCTCCGCCAGCAGATAGCCGGATACGAATCCATGTATGCCTTATGGGGCGAGTTTGATGCTTCGCTGGTTTCGCTCGAGGGTGTTCAACTGGCCTCTAAGAAGATTGCGGGTGTGAATGTACCCATTCTGAGCAATATTTCTCTTAGCGTCAAGCCCTTTGGTCTGTTCTCTGCTCCCAAGTGGTACTTTGATGGTATCACTCTGTTGCAGGGATTGGCCAAGACGGCGGTTGAGCGCGAGTTCGTGCTGGCCAAGCTTGCCCTTCTGGACCGTGCACGCCGAAAGACCACTCAGAAGGTGAATCTTTTCGAGAAAGTGCAGATACCAGGTTTCCAGGAAGCCATCCGCAAGATTAAGCGCTTCATGGAGGACGAGGAGAATCTGTCCAAGTCCAGCCAGAAGATTTTGAAGAGCTTGCAGGCAAAGCGTGCTCAGAGCGAGGAAACAGATGCGTGTTCAATAGATTTTGAGGAGATAGAGGCTTATGATTGAAAAGATGAAAAAGTTCACCTTCCTGGTGACAGATCGTGAATACGAGGAGTTCATTCACTCTATCCGTGAGTTGGGTGTGGTACATGTCTCTCAGTTGGGACAGGGTAGCACCAGCCCCGAGCTTCAGGAGGCTATTGCAACGGAGCAGGCTTATCGCAGCGCCATGGATTACCTGAAGATTGTTTTGGGTAAGTTCCCCCTGATAGGCGAGGCAAAGGTGGCAGAGGCGTCTGCTCCATCAGAGTTGCTAAAGCATGTGCAGGCATTGCAGGCACAGGAGAATGTCTCTCTGCACGATGTAGACGAGCTTACCTCCGAGTTGGCTGCTTTGGAGC
The DNA here is from genome assembly GCA_017381015.1 of Bacteroidaceae bacterium. Classification (GTDB taxonomy): domain Bacteria; phylum Bacteroidota; class Bacteroidia; order Bacteroidales; family Bacteroidaceae; genus Physcousia. Next base: position 10,111 of record JAFOCV010000043.1, on the reverse strand, counting down.
CATGGGGCAATTTCTCTCCCGAGACAATACAGAACTTTACCGAGGCAACTGGTTTGCAGGTGAATTTCTTCCGTTGCAATGCCAAGTCGTTCAAGGGTGAATGGCTTGATACATACTATGCCACTCCCATTGCCGAGATTAAGAAGAGAACCTATTTCGTGACCTTCTCGACAGAGTGTCCCGATATTCCTGCCGAGCAGATGTTCTTGCCTGGCAAGTCGTACAATCAGGTGAAGCAAGAGCTGGAAGATGCCGAAAAGCGTCTGAATGATGTACGCCAGCAGATGTCGGCAATAGCTGTGCATCAGATGGCTGTTCTGGAGCAGGGACAGGTGGATATGCTCAACGAGATTTCTCTCAACAAGGTACATCTCAGTGGCGAGAAGACATGTGGCGATATGCTCCATTTGATTCTTGGATGGGTGCGTGCCGACTCTACCGAGGCTCTGGTTTCTTATCTGGACCAGTCTCATATCTATTACGAGATGGAGAATCCTGCCTTCGAGGACGAGGTGCCCGTGCATATTACCAACGGACGTTTCTCACGTCTGTTTGAGCCCATCCTGAAGATGTACTCATTGCCCAACTATAATGATTTGGACCCAACAACCTTCTTCGCACCCTTCTTCATGCTCTTCTTCGGCTTGTGTATGGGTGATGCCGGTTATGGTGTGCTCATTACGATAGTGGGCTTGTACGTAGCACTGAAGGGAAGCGAGTCCATGCGTCCTATGGGCAAGTTGGTGACCTGTCTGGGTGCCAGCACCATAGTGTGCGGTTTGCTCATGGGTTCTATGTTTGGTCTTGACCTGACACAGCAGAACTGGGCATTCCTGGAGCCCGTCAAGCCCTATTTTCTGAACGACAACGGTGTGGGCCTCATGTTTGGCTATAGCCCCATGATGGTGATATCTGTAATCATCGGTATGATACAGGTGCTGTTGGGTATGATACTGAAGGGTTGCAAGGCTATTAAGAATTACGGTTGGCCCTATGCCGTGGGTACCTTCTCATGGGTGGTGTTCCTGATGGCAGCCATCGTATTGTACGGTTTGCCCGCGTGCGAGGTAGCATTGCCCGTATTCGTGGAATATGCTTTGTTGGGCGTGATAGGATTGAGTGCCGTGGGTATCTTCCTGTACAACAATCCCTCCAGCTACAAGAATCCAGCCCTGGGTCTGCTGAGCAATATCGGTGGTGGCGTATGGGCTACTTATGGTATGGCTACTGGCTTGTTGGGCGACTTGCTCAGCTATATCCGATTGTTTGCACTGGGTCTTACCGGTGGCGTATTGGGCGGTGTGTTCAATTCGTTGGCAGTGGATATGTCTGCCGGCATGCCCCTAGTGTTCCGTATCCTGGTGATGGTGATAATCCTCTTGCTGGGTCATGCCGTTACCTTTGGTTTGAGTATGATCAGTGCCTTTGTGCATCCCATGCGTCTTACCTTTGTGGAGTTCTTCAAGAACGCCGACTTTGGTGGTGGTGGTAAAGCCTATGACCCCTTCCGCCATATCAAATCTTCAAAATAAAATTAAATAAAATTAAATCATTAAATAAAACAAAACAAAATTATGGAAATCTTTTTGACTTATTTGGGCATTGCCCTATGTGTAGCTCTTTCAGGTATTGGTAGTGCTTACGGTGTGACTATCTGTGGTAACGCAGCAGTTGGTGCTTTCAAGAAGAACCCCAACGCAAGCGGTTCTTACATGGGTTTGGCAGCTCTTCCCTCATCTCAGGGATTGTATGGCTTCGTAGGTTACTTCATGTTGAAGGACTTTGCTACAGCAGGTGTGGACATGGTAACTGCTTGCGCTATCTTCGGTGTAGGTTTGGCTTGCGGTCTGGTATGTTTGTTCTCTGCTTTGCGTCAGGCAAAGGTTTGTGCTAATGGTATCAGTGCTATCGGTGGTGGTCACAACGCATTCGGTACTACCATGGTATTGGCCGTATTCCCCGAGTTGTATGCTATCTTGGGCTTGTTGGTACTTATCTTGACATCTGGTAGCTTGTAATCCATCTGTAGCTACATAATGTTTTGAATATCACGGGGGCGTGTCCATACAGGATGCGCCCCTTTTTTTGGCTTGCTGGTCTGCCTTTTGGGAGTGGTTTTCTGGGGGTAAAGGGGAGAAATGCACGGTGCTGGTGATTTTCGTCTGGGTAATGATTGCGAGAATACAAAGTTTTGAGTATTTTTGTCTGGCGAAAAAGAATAAAACAGGATATATCATATGACAAAAGTTAGGCAAATGATGATGTTGGCACTGGGTATGGCTCCCGTGGTGGCAGGTGCGGCAGGTGCTACAGAGCAGAAGCAGGCGCGCCCCAACATTATCTTTATTATGTGTGATGATATGGGCTATGGCGACCTTGGTTGCTATGGTCAGAAGAGGATAGAGACCCCCAACCTGGACCGTATGGCCCAGGAGGGTATGCGCTTTACCCAGGCCTATGCTGGTAGTCCAGTGAGTGCTCCTTCCAGAGCATCGTTCATGACGGGCCAGCATGCGGGTCACACCCATGTGCGAGGCAATCGCGAGTATTGGCACAGCTCGCTCAAGCAGAATGCCTTTGCAGATAATGCCGATTATACCCTCATTGGTCAGGAACCCTATCTGAGCACCCACAAGATTATACCCGAGGTGATGAAGCAGGCTGGATACACCACGGGCATGTTTGGCAAGTGGGCAGGTGGCTACTACAACATGCAGTACCCCGATGTCTACAAGCTCAACGAGGAGGGCAATACCGATACGTCCAAGAGCAAGGAGAGCAGCAGTGCCTCGCTGCCCAATACGCGCGGCATAGACTGTTACTATGGCTACATATGCCAGTTCCAGGCGCATACGTATTACCCCAACTTTCTCAATCGTTATGACCCCGAGAAGTATGGCGACAAGCACGTAGTGGTGGATACACTCGAGCAGAACATTCAGCACAAGGGCGTGGTCACTGGAGACAAGGATTATGAAAACAGAGAGCAGTATGCCAGCGACCTCATCCACCAGTATGCCCTGGAGTGGATAGACCGACAGACGGGCGAGCAACCCTTCCTGGGTATCTTTACCTACACGCTGCCACATGCCGAATTGTGGCAACCCCAGGATAGCCTCCTTCACAAGTACGAGGAGAAGTTTGCCGGTCAGGATGCTGCCTATGGTGGTAACTTTGGCTCATGGTACTATCGCAACTATAGCAAGCACGCCCAGTTTGCTGCTATGGTAAGCCGTTTGGATGCACAGGTGGGCGAAATCTTTGACAAACTCAAGGAGAAGGGTCTGGACGAAAACACCCTGGTAATCTTCACCTCCGACAATGGTCCTCACGAGGAGGGCGGAGCCGATCCAGCATGGTTCAATCACGATGGCCTCTTGAAAGGCACCAAGCGCTCCACCCACGAGGGCGGCATACGTGTGCCCTTCATCGTCAAGGGCCCCGGCGTGCCAGCAGGCTCGGTGAACGACCACCAGTTGGCCTTCTACGATGTGATGCCCACATTGCTTGAATATGCCGGCATGGATGCCAAGCCATACAGTTTGGAGGGAAGCACCGAGGAGAATCGCCACGATGGCATCTCCTTCTGCAATACGCTCAGGGGCAAGGATGCCGAGCAGAAGAAACACGACTTCCTCTACTGGGAGTTCCACGAAACCAATATGATGGCCCTTCGCATGGGCAACTGGAAGTTGGTGGTAAAGAGTGGAGTGCCACAGCTCTACGATCTGTCCACCGACATTCACGAGGACCACGACCTGGCGGCCCAGCACCCCGACGTAGTGGCACAGATGGTGGACATCATCCTCAGGGAGCATACGGACAGCCCCATGTTCCAGGTCACACTACCCAAGAAGAGGTAGTATATAGAATATCAGAGTATAATAATATGGGTGTCTGATAATAAGTTTGATGGTGCACCGAAAAATAAACAAACCCAACCGCTGACTGATGGCGATTGGGATTGTGTTATATTCAGAAGGTTCTGGTAACCCCGTGGAGGAGTGGTAAACCCTATGAAACTTCAGAAGATTTCAGGTGATTCTATCAGACCCAGGGAGGCCTCGAGAAGACCTGGGAGGATTCTTTTGGGCAGATGGAACTTGTGTCTTCTTCCTGCTGGAGTGCCTAAGGGGGGAGTGGCGTGGGCTGGCAATGCGGTTACTTGAAGAAGGAGAAGTTCACGCTACCGTATTGGCGCTTTTCCACGAAGCGGGGATGATTGGAGAAATCGTGGTCCTTGCCATGCTCCAATACCAGGAGGCCATCTTCGCGCAAGAGGTTTCTTTCCAGAATCATGTCGGGTAATTCGGGTATTTCCTTCAAGATGTATGGGGGATCGGCAAAGATAAAGTCGAATTGTTCTCTGCATTGGCTCAGGAACTTGAACACGTCACCCTTGACGGGACATGCTGAGAGGTCTTGCAACTTGTCTATAAATTCCTTGATGAATCGGAAGTGCAAGGGGTCTTTCTCCACGCATATCACCCGCGAACAGCCTCTGGAGAGGAGTTCCAGTGTAATGCTACCTGTTCCGGCAAAGAGGTCGAGAGCAAGTGGCTCTTCATCCCAATCTATATAGGAGTTGAGCACGTTGAATAGATTCTCCTTGGCGAAGTCCGTTGTTGGGCGTGCCTTGAAGGTACGGGGTATATCAAAATGACGTCCTTTGTATTTACCTGTGATTACTCGCATAAGTGTCTGATGGGGAAGTTCTTGATTGTGGCATGTGAGAGAAAGAGTGTGTGAGAGAGAGAAAGGGGATATAAAAGAGATGGGTCAGCAGAGGGGGGGCTGATAAAGGGAGGAGGCAGGCTCAGGGTGGAGAGTGGATAGCAAGAATGGGGTACTTTAGATGGAGAGTTCTCGCATGTCCACGTGAGCCAGGTATTGGCATACCTCATGATACAAATCCTCTGAGGCACCATAAAGTGTGCAGGAGTCATGCCATGCATCCAGCGAGAGGCTCTTCCATATATATAGGATAAAGTAGAGCTTGTCTGCATTGGTAGTTGCACGGAATACATTGGCCAAGTGCAATCTGCCATGCTTCAATACTGCTATCATGATGCCGCCTTCCAGGGTGACTACGTGAAAACTGACGGGCAGTGTACTTCCCTGTTGCATCTCTGCCAGGTGGCATAGTATGCTTCCATACAATCCCTGTACCAGGGCACTGGGATAATGGCGCTTCATGGTTTGCACTATGGAGGCTTGCAGAGGGAATATCTCTACCACCTCGAGCGAAGGCAATACCTGGAAGCACATGTCTTCGGGGCGTACCGTGGTACCAGCAAAGGTGAGGCGGTATACGGCAAGCATATCCTCGCGTCTGAAGTCGTCAAGTGGCACACGTGTGCTGGGCAAGGTGGAATATAGTATCACGCGCTCGTATCTGCGTCCTGCCACACGAGGCAACTGGAGTCCACGCTCCAGGGCATCTGCCATGCTTTCGTCGGGGGCACAACGCAAATTTTCCTGTAATAGCAATTGACCGGAGCCAAGGCTATGTACAAGAAAAGAAAATCCATCCGTACAAAGACGGATGGATAGACTATAACTCAATATTGATTTATTCCCAGTTACCGGCATTGTTGTTCCAACCGTTACCAGCTTCACCAATCTTCAAACCGGGATATGAGCCCATTTCCTCAGACTCGATAACCTTGTTCTTGATCATTCTGTTACCTAGCTTGCCCATACCCTTCAGATAGCTGGAGATGTGTGCGTTACACTCCATTACCTGGATGATGGCACCGCTCTTGGTGGTGTTGGGGCATGCTACGATTTCGAAGGTATCACCCTCAGAGAAGGGGATATAGCGCATAGAGTCTACGTTAAGGTCCTGACCCTTGTACAAGCTATCCATCAAAGATACCCAGATGGTATCACGACGGAAGCCTTCCAACTTGTACTTAGCGATCTCCTTAGCGTCACCACCATTGATGATAGCGCTTGCAGATGCTTCGGTCAAGCCCATTTCCATTTGTTCATCACTCAAAACGCCCTCCTTGATAACGATGGGCAATTGGCCATGCTTAACGAATTCTGTCAAGACATCCCAGTCAGCGCAATAAGCGCTCTCGAAGTTCTGCTGCTTGTAAGCCTCCTCGGCATCCTTGATCTGAAGGAGACGAGCCTTTACGATTGATTCACGATAAGCGACATCCTTGTCAAAGTTGATGTCATCTTGAATACTGCGCCAGCAAATAACGCCCAAAAGGATAGCGCATACAGCCAAAACTGCATTAATTAGCTTTTTCATGTCTTTATTTCGATTTATTTTTATATTTTCGCATCGCAAAGTTAAGAAAAAGAATCTAACAAATAGCATTTTCAGTCTTTTTTTTCTAAAAGTTTTATGATAAGTGAAGATTTCAGAGCTCTTATTAGAGAAAACTTCATACATATTCCCACTCAAGAGCAGGATTATGTCATAGATTTGTGGTGCAAGTTCCTGTTGCAAAGAAGTGACGATTGCATTTTCTTGCTGAGGGGTTATGCAGGTACGGGTAAGACGTCGCTGGTGGGTGCTTTGGTCAAGACTATGAAGATGCTCAGACAGCGTGTGGTGCTCCTTGCTCCCACTGGCAGAGCTGCCAAGGTGATGGGTGGCTATGCCGAGGCGCCAGCCTTTACGATACACAAGCACATCTATCGTCAGCGCACCTTCGGCGAGGAGAAATTTACCGCTGCCCCCAATCTGAAAGAGAATACCTTATATATAGTGGACGAGGCTTCGATGATTGCCAATGACGGGCTTTCGTCCAGTGTCTTTGGTGATGGCAGATTGCTGGACGATCTGATACACTTCGTCTACTCGTGCCAGGGGTGCAGATTGATACTTATTGGCGATACTGTCCAGTTGCCTCCCGTGGGCGAGATACATTCGCCAGCCCTGGACACTAATGAGCTGTGCGGCTATGGTCTGGAGGTAATGGAGGCTGAGCTCACGCAGGTGGTGCGCCAATTGGACAGTTCGGGCATCCTGTGGAATGCCACGCGCCTGCGCCAATGTCTCTGCAATGGAGAGGATGTGCCCCTGATGCGAGTTTCCTTCCCCGATATAAGGGTGGTGCCTGGCAATGAATTGATAGAGTACCTGGAGCAGAGTTATCACCATTGCGGCAAGGAGAGTACCATCGTAATCACCAGGAGCAACAAGCGCGCCAATATCTACAATATGGGCATCCGCAACAGAATACTGGATTATGATTGCGAACTGAGTGGTGGCGACATGATCATGGTGGCCAAGAACAAGTATCTCAATGGCAAGGATCTGATAGCCAATGGCGAGATGGCCATAGTGGAGAGGATACGCAACGAGCGCGAGTTGTATGGCTTCAGGTTTGCCGATGCTACGATAAGATTGCTTGACCGCAACGAAATCACCACCGACGAAGACTGCAACGCCGAGGAGAGCATGCCTCTGGAACTGGACACCGTTGTGCTGCTGGACACCCTCCATACCGAGGCTCCCGCACTAAGCCGAGAGCAACAGCAGATGCTCTTTATGAGGGTGTGCGAGGACTATCCCGAATTGCGCAACAAACGCGACCTCTACAAAGCCGTCAAGGCCGACCCTCACTATGGTGCCCTTCAGATAAAGTATGCCTATGCCATCACCTGTCACAAGGCTCAGGGCGGTCAATGGGAGGATGTCTACATTGATCAGGGATACATCACCGAGGATATGCTCACCGAGGATTACATCCGATGGCTTTACACCGCCATCACACGAGCCACGGAGCACGTTTTTCTGGTCAATTGGCCCAAAGAACAAACCGAGAGTGAGGCTCAGGATGCCTGGTAGGTCAAATAATTCCCTACTTTCGGTTAATATCTCGCCCCTACATCTGCATCGTATTACTTTTTTATATATATTTGCGTAGACTTTCAACCAAAAAAGACACAGAATATGAATTTCAAACTGCTTGTATTGGATGTTGACGGCACATTGCTCAATAGCAATCGTGAAATGAGCGAACGCACCATAAAGACCCTGAAGAAGGTTCAGCAGAATGGTGTACGCATTGCACTTGCCACTGGACGCCCCACCTACGGCGTACTACCATATGCCAAGGCTATCGACTTGGACTTCAACGATGGTTTCATCATCAGCTATAACGGTGCCAAGGTACTGGAAGCCAGCACCGGCAAAGTTCTCTTCGAACGTACCATCGACCCCAAGATGGTGCCATATCTGGAGAAGCAAGCCCAGCGTGGCGGATGTGCACTGGCATTCTATGAGAACGACGAGGTGGTGGCCACCGATATCCACAATCCCCACATCGTGGACGAGGCTCAGATGAACAATATGGCGCTTCGCCAGGTGGATAGCATCTCGGAGGCCCTGGAGGGCTTGGGCGACGACCAGCAGACATGGCCCACAGAGGTAATCCTGGTCAACGACGACGAAGAGATCCTGGCAGGCCTGGAAGAGCATCTGCAGCGCCATCTGAACGGCGTCATGGACACCATCCACTCCAATCCCTACTATCTGGAAATCGTAGGCTATCAGGTGGGCAAGAGCCATGCCATGAGCGCTTTGGTGCAGAAGTTGGGTATCAGCATGAAGGAGGTACTGGCCTTTGGTGACGGACGTGCCGATATCAACATGCTTCAGATGGCAGGCATGGGTATAGCCATGGGCAATGCACCCGAAGAGGTAAAACGATGTGCCGACCATACCACTCTCACCAACGATGAAGACGGTGCCGCCATTGCCATAGAGCGTGCCTTCGAGGAGGAGCAGGACAAGCCCGAGGATGATCAGGAAGTCCCCGTGGACGTACTTAACGACCAGAACAAGAACACTCTGATGGGTGCTTTGGGCATGCAATACACCTTTGCAAGCCCTCATCGCGTAGAGGCCACCATGCCCGTGGATGGACGCACACGCCAGCCCTTTGGCATCCTGGCAGGCGGAGCATCATTGGCACTGGCCGAAACTCTTGCAGGCCTTGGTAGCATGATAGCATGCAAACCAGGCGAAATGGCCGTGGGAATGCAGGTATCTGGCAATCACGTTTCCAGCGCTCACGATGGTGATACCGTGCGAGGAGTAGCCACACCCGTACACCTGGGTCGCTCCAGCCACGTATGGAATGTGCAGATATTCACCTCTACGGGCAAGCTGGTTAGCTCCGTCACGGTGACCAACTCTATCATGCACAAGCGATAGACAATAAAGCGTTAATACCGATTCTTTTTCAGGGTAGGTTCTACCCTGTATCATAACTCAAAAGGGGCTGCATTTACGGCCCCTTTTATGTTTTCAGAGGCGCAGGAGGGATATATAGGGTAATTAGAGGGTAATTAGAGGAGAGAGAGGAATGACTGGTTAGCGTATTCGACTGGCAGACGCAGATTCAGAATCAGGTTTTCGATGCTCGGAGGTTGGTTTTCAGGATTCAGGGGTGCAGTTTTGGATTTCCGAGGTTTCGATTACGAGTTTCAGACCCTGGGTTAGACAGAGCCCCCGAGGTTTTCAGAGCAGCATGAGAGCTCGGATTTTCTGAGAATTCTGATTACTCCGAGGATTCTGATTACTCTGATTATTCCGATTATTCAGACTATTTCGATTACTCCGAAAGATATATCATTATGTCAAAGAGCGCGTTGTTTTTCGAAAGACAATGCAAAGATACGACATCTTTTTGGCGGTTTGGCAGATAGTGGCAGATAATGGCAGATAGTGGCATTTATTGTCATTTACTGTCATTTATTGTCATTTACTGTCATTTATTGTCATTTATTGTCATTTAGTGATTGTGTATCAGGCAAGTAATATAATATGAAACAGGGGTGAGACACACACACAATGCAAGATTGGGTGAGCAATGCGTTTATTTGCAGAAAATGCAGATTTTAGTGCTCAGAAGAGTGTATTTTTACTTCACATTTATGGTAGTTTTGGAGGTTGGTGGCATAAAGTGAGGCAAGGGGAAAGCAAAGAGGAGGATATTTTTAATATAGGTATATTATTGATTATTAACAAAATGCATACCATCATAATCAACATTTCCCCTAGAAGGGTAATCAGGTAATCAGTAATCAATTAATAAACAAACAGGCCATGTAATGTAAAAAGATTTTTTATTATATATAT
>JAFOCV010000042.1 GCA_017381015.1 Bacteroidaceae bacterium | reverse complement strand
GAGATCAGCAAATTCCCTGCCGTAAGTCGAGACCTCGCATTACTGATTGATCAGAATGTAGAATTTGCGCGCATCGAACAGGTAGCATATCAAGCAGAAAAGAAACTCCTCAAGTCTGTAACTCTATTTGATGTTTACGAAGGCAAGAATCTTCCTGCTGGTAAGAAGTCTTATGCCGTAAACTTCATCCTTCAGGATACTGAAAAGACTATGAGCGAAAAGGCTATCGATGCAATCATGCAAAAATTGATTCAGCAATTGACAAAACAATTGGGTGCAGAATTAAGATAATTCATTAATAAAAAACTAACAATTAAATATACAATATTATGGGACGCGCATTTGAATACCGCAAAGCCGCAAAAATGAAAAGATGGGGCCACATGGCTAAAACCTTTACTCGTCTTGGCAAGCAAATTGCTATTGCTGTAAAGGCAGGTGGTCCTGAGCCTGAAAACAATCCTACTCTACGTTCAGTAATCGCTGTTTGTAAGCGTGAGAACATGCCTAAGGATAACATTGAGCGTGCTATCAAAAATGCTATGGGTAAGGCTCAGAGTGAATACAAGAGTGTTACATACGAGGGATATGGCCCTCATGGTGTAGCAGTATTCGTTGACACATTGACAGACAATACCACTCGTACCGTAGCCGACGTTCGCTCTATCTTCAACAAGTTCAATGGTAACATGGGTACCACAGGTTCTTTGTCATTCCTCTTTGACCACAAGTGTGTCTTCACTTTCAAGAAGAGTGCTGATATGGACATGGACGACTTTATCCTTGAGATGATTGACTTCGGAGTAGAGGAGGAGTACGATGAAGAGTACGACGAGGATAAGGACGAAACCACAATCACCATCTACGGTGAGCCAACCAGCTACAGCGAAATCCAGAAGGCTCTCGAGGCTAAGGGTTTTGAAGAGGTTGGTGGTGAGTTTACCTATATCCCCAACGATTTGAAGGAAGTAACTCCCGAGCAGCGCGAAGTCATCAACAAGATGGTAGAGAAAATGGAAGAGTTTGACGACGTTCAAACCGTTTATACCAATATGAAGCCAGAGGAATAACCCCCTCTCTCATTCATTCAGATAAAACATAATTTATCCTTCCTATAAGAGGATTGCAAGATAGATACACTTACATCAAATGTACCAGAATCCCTACTCTTGCAATTCTCTTTTTTATTTATTAATAAAATCATCATGTCGCGCTATATTATATATATAATGTGTATTCTCCTATTCACCTCATGTCGTCATGAATCAGTTCACGAGAAATATGCTAATCTGGCAATGGACTACACCAAGAAGATGTGCCCAATACCAATGGATGATTATACAATCTTAGATAGCCTTCTGTATAATTCTTCAGAAACTACACTAAACTATTATTATTCAGTATATAATTTACTCGATAATGATACTATATACACAGATGCTTTTAAGGGTATTTTTCATGCTAAACTAATGGATAATATTCTGAATAATGTAGCTTTGATTGAACTAAAAGAGAATAACGTATCATTCAAATATCATTATTACTCATCTACTACCAAGAAGAAATATATGCTGTTTTATTTTACCCCGAAGGAATATAATTGACTAAAATTTGACTAAAAACACCCCAAAATGCTTGTTTTTAATGTTATATAACATAAAAATTGAGCATTTTTCTTGTCGGAAAACTAAAATAGTATTATCTTTGCACCATCTAAATAACAGATAATTATATTATTAACCCATCAATAGGTAAAAGTAATGATTGAAAAGATTGGTAGCGTAGCAGGTGCAGTATGGACAGCACTTAGCGAGAATGGCGCGATGAATGCTAAGGACCTTAAGAAGGCTTGCAAGATTAAGACTGACAAGGATTTGTATTTGGCTATGGGCTGGTTGCTCCGTGAGGACAAGCTAAACGTAGTTGAAGAGGGTAAGGAGATCACTCTTTCTCTTAAATAATATTTCCCTGTCAAGAGATATTATTAAAAAAGGATGTGCCACCATGTGACACATCTTTTTTTTGTGCAATCGTTCATCGTTCATCGCTAATCGCTCGTCGCTCATCGCTCTACGGCTCTCCCAGGTATTCTTCGATTACTTTCACCTGCCTTGGCGAGAGAAGCCGTTTATGCTCGTGATAACCACATTCTTGCAGGGCAGGCAGAAGACCTCTGGTGATTCTTATCTCATTGCGTAGGCCACGCAGGGCTGACTTGTAGCACAAGTCTGGGTAGTAGCGTATGGCTAGGGAACCAAAAGAAACCCTAGTAAGTGAATGCTTTCTCATATCCTTCTTTGATGTCTTCGGTGTTGATGTCTTTCGTTCTGATGCCACACTCCATGGTGGTCATTGCCATGATGAGGAGGATGAGTTTGTCCACCTCGCCTGTCAGGCATGCCTTGCTGGGCTGTGGCAATGGTTCGTTGCTCGTCAGACGACTGATTGAGCATACGGTGCGCACATAGGCATTGGTGTCATTCTCCGTAGGTGGTGCCCAGCGGTGTATGATGTTGTAGGGTGTAAAAGGCATACCCTTGTTGTGCAGATGGCGCCAATACGATTCCAGCACCTTCCATGCAGCACGATAGCCGTAGGCCATTGATGTGAATTGTACGAACGACTTGTCGGTTTGCTCTGAGCGTGCACCCTGCCATTTGCTGGCAGAGTGACGGATGTTCAGTGGATTGTTGTTGCGCAATCCTCGTGGTTGTATATTCATATCTCAAAAATATAACTGTTTAACTGTTTAACGGTGCGCTTTCTCGGGGGTATTCTAGAGTTACTTCCCTCCAGTGATAAATCAGTTAAACAGATATCAGTTTTCATTTCACTTTATATCCATGATGCCAGTGATAATCCAAGTTGTCAAACAAAAAATAATAAAAAATTTTTCTCCCCTCACAATCAGCATCTTACGCCCTGATAAGTCGCAGTAAGTCGCAATAAGTCGCACTAAGTCGCACGACGCCAAAAAGATGTCGTATCTTTGCATCAGATAACGAACACACAGGTACCTTGTTCATAAAACCAACCTCAAAACACTAATGTCTAACCCTCAAAAACCAACTTTTAACGCTATGGGAACTTTCAACAACAATTCCACCTGGGGTAAAATCCTCAACATCCTCATCACCATCCTCACGGCCATAGCCACCACCTTCGGTGCACAGAGCTGTATGTAGGGAGACCCACCCTAACCCTCCCTGCAAGGGAGGGGGACGTAGGATGGAACTATCGGAATAATCAGAATACTCGGAGTACTCAGATTACTCAGATTACTCAGATTACTCAGACTATTCAGAAAACCTAATTCACTAACCCTTTAACAAAATCCCGCCCGACCACATCACACATTCCCTCCCTGCAGGGAGGGCTAGGGTGGGTCTTTCCTAACTCCTAAAACCACCTCCCACATCGGGAGAGGACAAACTAAGCCTCAAAAATGCATTTTAGCACGTTGAGCACTCAGATTACTCCAACAAAACCTAATCAACTAACCTTTCTAACACACACACTATCATGCAAAACTTCATCTATTTCGTGGACACCAACTTCCACAAGTTCAACACACCCGAGTACGTCACCCTCATCGACCGCTTCATCTCGCAGACACAGGCACGCGGTGAGGAAATCCTCCACTATCCCAAGGCCGACATGGACCGCCTGAAGGAACTCTTCAACCAGCTGCAGAACAACGTGGCACGCTCCATGGCACTGGCAGAGACACCCGAACTCGTAGCAATGGATGCCGAGCGTAGCACCCTGGGTCAGTACATCATCACCACCGTGCGCAATTCGCAGAACCTACCCATCAAGGCCAAG
>JAFOCV010000041.1 GCA_017381015.1 Bacteroidaceae bacterium | reverse complement strand
AGAGTGGTGATTTCCATTGTTTTTCTCACTTTTCATCTTCTGCCGAAAAAAACTGGCTCATACTAAGGGCTTTCTCCATAAATTGTTGTATATTTGCCACATCAAACAGTAAAAAGATGGACGGAAACTTGCAAATGGTAGATAAAATAGTACAAGCAAGTATTATCTTTAAAAGATTTTCAATTCCGACATAGATTTAAGAGCATATAATTATTCACAATTTAAATATTTACGAAAATGAAAAAAAGACTACTAACAATGCTCCTGGCCCTCGTGGCTATCATGACGCCCATCGGAGCGTGGGCTGCTATATGGGAACGCTCTGTTGAAATTGTAATCCCAGAGTGCGGTTTCTCAACTTTTTACTATTCAGATTTTTCATGTAAAATTCCTGAAGGTATCAGTGCTTCTATAATCACAAAACTTACGCTGGATGAGGATGGGATGGTAACAGAGATTGTCGAACAAGCAGTAGAGAATTATATCCCAGCAGGTTGTGCAGTAATTCTTAGAGGAGAGCAAGGAACATACGATTTCTATGAATCAAGAGAAAGTGAGCAGCCGTATTCAGAAAACTTGCTAAAAGGCACGGATGTTCAGACTTCTTTTGCAGATTTTGCAGAGGAAGGCTTTATCTACTTTACTTTAGATTCCTATATCGATGAAAATACTGCATCTTTGAAGGCATATTGGAAATATGCCAGTAGCAACTTTACAAATGAAGCTCACAAGGCATATCTTGCATTGTATGTAGAAGAAGATTACCTCGAATTGGCAGAAATGCTCGGGGCGCTCGACAATCCTCACCTGCAGCACACCCATGGTGGCTGCGAGATTTGTGGTCAGGTAACTGGTGTAGAAGCTGCATGGGGTACATCAGCCGATGATTTGACCTCATATGGCACGCTCACCGAGGCTGTCGCTGCTGCTGGTGAAGAAGGTAGCAACATAGGTTATATCAAACTATTGGCGGATGTGGAAGAAGGGATATATGTTGAGGGTGGTAATTTTACCCTCGACCTCAATGGGCACACAATTTCAAGTGAAGGACATACCCTCGTTATACGAAACCAATCAAACGTCACCATTGTAGATGGTTCCGAAACAAATAGTGGCAAGGTGATATCTTTAGGAGAAGGTTCTTTCGCCGTAGGTATTACTAATAGCGCCTCAGTTACCATCAATGGAGGCACTTATAAAAGTACTCATCTTTATGCATTAAATCTTGAAGGAAACAGTTCTGCCACAATCAATGGTGGCTCTTATGTTAACTCCTACTTACCTGTTTTTATTGGCGAAGGCTGCTCAGCTACAATCGTGGGTGGAACATTCATATACACTGAAAATAGTGCCATTCGTAACAATGGTAATCTTCTTGTTAAGGGTGGTACATTCACTTATGACGGTGAAGATGAGTCCTATTCTACTATTAATTATTTTAATGGGTCGATAGATTTATCAGACTATCCAGTCGATGATATTTCTGATATCCATGTAGCAAATCAATCTGAAATTGAACTCGATGCTGAGACCATCCTTTTGCCAGAGGGTTGTTGCTTCTTAGACTCTGATGGTACCCCCGTTACTATTCTTGAGAATAATTCGAATTATTACATTGGTAAAGTACCTGCGAAATACACCATCACCTTTGCAGCTAATGGCGGTGGTGGCGAAATGGAAAGCGAGATCATCTATGAGGGTGATTATACCTTGCCCGAATGCACCTTCAACGCTCCCGAGGGGATGATGTTTGATGGCTGGCAGGTAGGTGATGACGAAGAGAGTCTATATCAGCCCGGTGAAGAGATTCCTGTAACCGCCGATACCGAGATAAAGGCTGTATGGACAGAGTTTGTTCCTACTCCAATCGCAGAGGCCAAGTGGGGCACGTCAGCCGATGCGGAGACTTTCACCTATGGTACGCTTGAAGAAGCCTTTGCTGCTGCCTACCCTTATGACGAGGAAAATGAGACCTATATTTCATCGGAAATTCGCTACATCCAGCTGCTGAGTGATGTTGTTAACGATAATGGCTACTCTATCCCTGGTGGCGAGTATACTCTCGACCTCAATGGCAAGACCTTGAAAAGTAACGGCTTTACACTTGACATTCGTGGCGGTAAAGTAACTATCGCCGATGAGTCCTCTGATAAGAGCGGCAAGGTGATTACGACGGGATTTGATGTCACTGCGGTATATAACAATGAGGGTTCCCCAAAAATAACCATCGAGGGGGGACAGTATAAATCGAATAATCAATCTGCTGTTTCCATTGAATCGGTATCTTGTGAGGTAACAATCAATGGTGGCGAGTTCACCACAACTGAGAGTGCTGACGAACTTATTACCAATCTTGGCACGCTCACCATCAATGGTGGCACCTTTGATGCGCAGAATGCCCAATATGCCATATATGTTGGAGGCAACACTACCATCTCGGATGGTACCTTCGTGCGAGCGCAAACGGCAGATGTGACGTATTGTGGTGGAACCTTGACGTTCGAAGCTACGGAAGCTACCGATAAGACACCTGGCTTTAGCCCTATGGGATTGAGAGTAGAATATAGTGCAGAAGCAAGCATCAACCTCCCCGATGGATATGGAATTTATAATGAAAACGAAGAGCCTCAGAGCGAATTAGTGACAAATATGGTGTACTATATCGGCAAGACAGGAGGAGTAGGCTACACCGTGACGTTCAGTGCCAATTACGATACAGAGGCGACAATGGACGACGCTATCGTCACCTCTCCCACCGGTAAGTATGTCCTGCCCGAATGTGAGTTCACCGCTCCCGATGGCATGATGTTCGATGGTTGGCAAGTAGGCGATGATGAGAACAACTTGTATCAGCCCGGTGAAAGGATTACCGTAACAGCCAACACCGTGGTAAAGGCTGTTTGGGGTGATATCAAGATTGTCATCAATATGTATGATTCTTGTGGCGATGGTTGGCAAGGTGCCAAAATCGAGGTACTGGAGAATGGCGTATCTATTGGTACTGCAACTCTTGTAGATGGAGATGATGCTCGTGCAACCTTCGATTATGACAGCAATTGCACATATAGCTTTATTTGGCACTATGGTTCAGACGAATTTTACCCACATGAAATATCATTTGAGATTTCAATTGGTGAAGAACAGCTATTTACTTCAGAAGAAAGTGACTGTGAAGGATATTTCGACGGGCAGCAAATTTATCCTCTTCCCACTTTGGATGAGCTGATCATTGCGGATGGAACCATGGAAGAGTTCAATATGGGAAAAACAAAAGTTGGCACCCTCACTTACACCCGCACCCTGCCCAATCTGACTTGGAATGCCTTGTATGTGCCCTTTGAAATTCCCGTTACCGAGGAATTCCTCAGCAAGTATGACGTGGCATATATCAACGACGTGCATAGCTACGACACCGATGACAATGGTACCATTGACAATATGGAGATGGAGCTAATCAAGATAAAGAGCGGAACGCTCAGAGCCAACTATCCTTATTTGATAAAGGCGAAGTCTGAAGAAGACAAGGAGTT
>JAFOCV010000040.1 GCA_017381015.1 Bacteroidaceae bacterium | reverse complement strand
GACCTCCTGAAAATCGGATATTTGCACACTAACCAGAATGTCGGTTGCAAATATGCTATTCTCAGGAGGCTTTTTGTAATGTTTTTTGTTGCAGGGAAGAATACTTCTTCACCTTGTTTTGCTTTAATAACGTACCTATAAAAAACCTATGTCTCTTGCCAAGAGACATGGGATTACTATGCAATGACCTGAAGGAGAACGGGTTAAAGGCAAACGACAATAAAACAAACAACATACGACAAAAGGATGAAAACAAAAAGATTGTATCAGTCTCCGCAGACCAGGCGGGACGAAGTGGATCTGGAAGACGGGTTCTGCGGATCCATTACCAATGACATGGGTAAGGGTGTGGAAGTGACCTCCTCTGCTCAAGAATATGCATCTTTTGATGCTTCAGATGCTTTTCAGACAGATAAGGACGGTAATGGCAATAGTCATATCTCCTGGGAATAATAACCTAAGTAATCACATAGTTATGAGCAAGTATATTAAATTCTTCGCCCTTGCAGGAGCCGCTCTCCTCTTGGGTGCATGCCAAGAGGACCTGGGACTGGAAACAGGTACTATTACTCCAGGCAATGAGATTCTTTTTGGCGCCAATGCATATTTTGAAAATGGAGAGCCTCAGACTCGTACCGAGTATGGCGACATCCAGGATAATAGGATAGAAGTTCTGTGGGTTCCCGGCGAGGACCGCATGGATATAGCATGTCCTCAGGCTGTAGGTGCTCCTGGCCATCAGGCCGAGTACATGGTTTCTGCGGATGATGCTACCACTGCAGGCTCTGGCGACAAAAAGGCCGAGAACGACAAGGCCAGCATACTGGTGCGCAAGAGTGGCGTAGGTCTTCAGTGGTCTACTAGCCGCACACACAATTTCTACGCAGCCTATCCCTCCAAGAATCAGATTGCAGAACGTGCGGTGGGTAAGTTGGCACAGGAAGATATTGATAAGTTGGGTATGACCGTATCATACGATCAGGAGACCAACGAAGAAACTGCTACCCTGAGAGGCTTCATCCCCGTAGATCAGTCTCCTGCTGCTAAGAATATTACTGGTAGTCCTGCCTCTGGTTGGGTGGTTGAACCCGACATGACCTATGCTTACATGGTAGCAAATGCCAGCCACACCTACGGTGCCGGTTTAGCTGTAAGTCTTACATTCCAGCCACAGGTAACGGCTCTTGAATTTGAGATTGTATCCTCAGACCTCACAGGAAATGCTTCCGGAACGGCAACGTATCCAGAATTCACCATCCTTGGTGCTCAGCTTTTCAGCAAGAACGGCAAGCAGATGGCAGGTCAGTTCACCTACACATTCCCTCTTGCAGGAAGTGGTACTGGCCAATTCGAAACAGTTGCAGCCAACGGTTATGAAAAGATTACCCAGACCTTCGGTGAAGGACTGCCTTTAGCTAAGGACAAATCTGTGAAGATTACTTTCTTCATGTTGCCAGGCGCAACCTTTAATGAAGGAAATTCTGGCGACCTTAGTCTTACCGTCATCTATAGTGTAGGTGGCAATCCTCAGGTAAAGACCGCTACCCTAGTGAAGGAGATTACCCCCAAGAAGAAATATTTCTTCAGCAACGTGAAGTTGCCGGCCATTGAGGAGAATGTAACTAGTTCTAGATGGTTCTCAGCACTTTCAGATAATATATATGTATCCCAGATATCCATTCCTGTAGCAAGCAACGTCTTTGCGCATAAGGACTATGGTTTTGAAACTAAAAGCATTCAGCAGGTTCAAACCTATACAGACCTTTGGGATAAGGGTGTTCGTGGATTTGAATTGGTAACAAGAAGAGCTGTAACAATATCAACTAGTTGGGGGAGAAAAGAATACACTACTAATAATCAATGGTCGTTGAAAACGGCACATTTTGTTTGCGATGAAGTTGCACATGAGGTAGTTGATAATACTTCTGATGATTATATTGATTTTGGAATAGCCTTTGAAACATTACTTAGTAAGTTAAAACAAAATCCTAATGAAACATTGGTGCTGATTTGTACATATCAAGCAATAAGTGATGGTTATGACCCCAATGGCTATGTACAGCAGCTTCTGAACTATTTTGATGAGTTGGTTGCAAACAATACTGTTGAAATGGATGACTTTGTACAATTACATGCAAATTCTACAGTAGAGGATATAAGAGGTAAGATATGCGTAATTATACGTCCAGGTGATGATGACCGTTACCAGACCAATGCATACACTTCTGGCATTGCATTATCTTCGAATAATGGTACCAAGAAAACAGATTGGAGTGGTAGAGTGCTTCTAATCCAAGACTGGGGAACAGCATTTGATGTATGGGACCGCCGATACGAAGGTGTTGCGCGTGAGGCACAATTTGATATATCATATCGTGAGCCTGCAAAAAACCTAGCGCCAAGACCTTTCGTAGAAAATCTGTTGTGGGGTGCAAGCACCAGCAGTAGTGCCTATACTCAACCAACCGACAATAATGGAAATACAAATGCCAGCAACAACAACTTCAACAATTTCGGAGTGAATCTTAGTAAAAAGGCCCAGTTTAATTATGAGCATAACCTTTCTGATGGTGGAAAAGCCTATGTACAGGAGTGGGCAAGAGTTGTGCCTTCAAGTATGGCTAAGAAAATATATACTGGAGAAAGTTCTTCTTCAAACTACATGTGGGTTCAGTGGCTTGAGTCATATAGTGAAAAACTTACTGCTATTGATGGTTTGTTTGAGCAAAGCGTTGCAACAAAGGGTACATCTAACATCTCTAGTTTGTATATCAATTCCCTTTCAGGCTATTATATTACCGAAACTTACAAGGAAGGTCTCTACCCATTCTTGAATGAATATTCTTTCAAACGTTGGTATACACCATTGTTCAGTAGTACTCCCAGGTGGGGGGATGCAACCTTTTCACTCTCCAATATGGGTAAGGGCGGTGACCACCCTGGACTGGCCTATGACCTGAATAAGCATGTCTACGAAATTCTCACCAGACAAAAGAAGTCAAGCAGTGGAAATTATTTGAATGAAGGTCCATGGGGTTTGGTGATGATGGAGCATATTGGAAACACAGAAAAAGGTTCAGACGATAAATCGCAAGACCTCGTCAACCTCATCATGCTGAACAATTTCAAGTTCCCCTTGGCTACGAAAACCACTACCCTAAATACCCCTCCAACAACCCCAGACGAAGTTGACCCCAACCAGCCTGGACAGGGAGAGGGAGGCCAAGGAGGTAGTGCCGATTAAGGAGTACGTAAAGCCTTATGAATCAACAAGAGAAAGATATAAACGGAGTGTACATCCACGACTGTCTTTAGTGACAGCCGTGGATGCACTCTGTTTAAAAGTATTAACATAAACCTACTATCTATGAGAAAAACTTTAAGACTAATTCCCCTGGCGCTGGCCCTTGTGTGCAGTGCCGTTTCCATGCCGCTACAAGCTGCCGGAGACTATGCTTCCAAGATGAAGCTTTGGTACAGCTCGCCTTCTGGTGCTACTCCAT
>JAFOCV010000039.1 GCA_017381015.1 Bacteroidaceae bacterium | reverse complement strand
TCTCGCTCCCATTGCCATCGCTTCGTTGAAAGACTCCACACAGATGTACTTCTCATGCGATGTAGGTAAGTTCCTCGACAGCAAGAAGGGCGTGCTCGACATTCAGGCATGGGATTACAATTCCCTGCTTGGTACCACCTTCGGCATGAACAAGAAGCAGCGCATACAGACACGCGACTCTGGTTCTTCGCATGCCATGACCCTCATGGCTGTAGATTTGGACGACAAGGGCAATCCCATCAAATGGAAAGTAGAAAACTCCTGGGGTGCCGCCAGCGGCCACAACGGATATCTAATCATGACCAACGAGTGGTTCAACGAATACATGTTCCGCGTAGTAGTCAACAAGAAGTACATGCCCAAGAAACTCATGAAGCTCATGGAGCAGAAGCCCACTCTGCTTCCTGCATGGGACCCCATGTTCATGGAGGAGAAATAAATTCAGATATATTATAACAACAACCCCGTGGCAACGATACCACGGGGTTGCTGTCATAATAACGTGAGTTCAAAAGATTCACGTTGTTTTAACCTGCAATAAAAATATATTGGTGTCCGATAATACTTTTTATAAGCGCCAACAAATTACTTTTAGGACCTTGTGCCATTCTTACAGAAATACATGTGCCATCTTGTTATATTGCCGAGGAATGTAGCTTAGCTATCCAGTACTATTTCTTCCTGTTTTCTATATTCAAACGTGCCGTTAACAATACGCTAATAGGGCGTATGTTGTATAGGTTGACGTACTCTATCAGATCTGTATTGGATTGAGATAGGTATGTACATGTGTTGGTGATATTATTAACCTCTAAGATAAAGTCGTGCCTCTTCTTGGTCTTGAGCGTTAACGACGAATTTAAGAACACGTAATTCTTCTTGGCTGGATTACTCTTGTTGTAAGAATGATTGGCAGTAAGCGATATGAAGAAATGCTTGGGAATAATGCTCAGGTACATGTTGGCACTTTGTTCCAGAGTGTGGATAGTTTGTGTGTAATCTTCTGAACGGGAATTTAGCGAGTTCCAATTGAGGTTGTAGCTGAGACGTAACCGAGATACGACATCACCACTACATTTTAGTTGCGCAGTAAAGGAATTGGACTTTAAGTTGCTGACTACCGATTGGCGTAGTACCGTATTTACCGAATGTGTGTAATTAGCATTAGCTACCAATTGTATATTGTGCCATTCAATATCTTTGCTCACATTGCCTATGCATGAAAAGGCCTTCTGGTTATTAGGCATATCTACTGCTTGCATGATGGTGTGTCCATTTTGATCTATATAAGAACCATACATCACATCGGCCCACGAAAAAGATGCCTTGCCCTCTATGTAAGCAAAGATTTCGTTCATAATATCCTTAAAATTCAGCTTAAGGTTCAGTCCTGTCGTCTGTGTTTCTGATATGGTAGGTTTGTATCGATTGATGGTTCGGTAATTTCCCATGATGTATGCAGATACCAGTTGGTTCCATGGTGTTTGACTGACGCCATAACTGCCTCCACCAGACAATGTCCAAAAATCATTTGCTTTCCACAATATGCTGACACTTGGTCTCAGACGTAGTCTCAACGCATCCGTTTCACTGAGCACCGTGGTATAGGATAATGATAGTGGCAGACGGAATGTCATTCTAAAATCATTATTCACATATCTGGCAACTGCTCCAACATTGGCATCAAAGTGCAGATAATCCATTGTGGCAGCATCATTTACTTGGGCCTGCAATGAAGAGTTCAAACCTACGTAATCAATATTTATTGAGGCTGTGGGAACAATGCTCCAGTGTCTACGACGTAAATCCTTTAACATGGAGAATGTATTTCTAGAACTAAACCTTGCAACATCCACCTCTTGACTGGCTGCCATGTCGCCGGAAACAGAAAGGCGTTGAGGCGAACTCTTGTAAGAATTGTTGCTCTTTACATCTATACCATTACCATTGTCTGTACGCCGTATATAGTGAGTTTGGTTCTCTATACCCAGATGGCGATTATAGGCATTCTGTATGATATTCTCATTGTTGGACAGCACACTGCCATTAGCACTGTTCCATACACCATCAGCGACAAAGTTATTACGTATGTATCTACTATCTGCATTCTTCTCATACACTAATTGCAGAAGAGCCTCGTTTGATGTATTTTCCGAACAAATGTCTTCAGTTAATATGCGAATATCTCCCTGTGGCAATATATAGGTTTGTTTCTGATAGGCACTACGCTGCCTCCTATCGTGATTGTACGACAAGTTGTAATGCAGCGTAGTGCTATCATTCAGTTTATTCAGATTATTAATCGTAACCAAGTGCTGATTGTTGAAGAGCGATGTTCCAACTGGAGACGCACCAGGTTCCAACACACTTGTTAGAATTGCTGCATTGTTTGCAACTCTACCTTTGGGATGATTACCTGTATTATCATTACCATAATAAATGAAGTGCTGTCGCTTCTTACCAAAAAACATCAGGTTAGCATCGTTACTCCACAATACCTTATCACCATAGCCCAAACCCAATGTCAGTGATTTGCTCCATATGCCTTTTGCTTCCTTCTTAAGTTTAAGATTGATCGCTGCATTGTCTGGTGGAACCTGATCTTTGAGAGCCTTGATATGTTCGTGGTTTTCCAAGACCTGAACGGTAGCAACATCCCTGGCCTTCAACGATTCGGTCAGAATACCATAGCTACCCTGCATCAAGTCCATATTCTCAACATAGAGGTGACTGATGGGCATGCCCTGGTACTTGATAACGCCATTGTCAATAGTAATGCCGGGCAGTTTCTTCAGTATATCGGCTATACTATTGTCGTGTTCCTTGGTATATGCCGACACAAGATAATTGAGTGTGTCTCTATTACCCCACAGCTTCTGAGCCTTAATTTGAACTTCATGCAGAATCGTACTTTCTTCCACAGCATAGAAGTCCAAGGTTTGCGACTTGGCATCAATACGTTTCATCTCATTTCTTATATTGAAACCAGAGAAACGGACAAGCAGTTCTGGAGCAGATGTAGACAACATAAGTCTATATGTTCCCTTTTCATCAGGACGGCAATAGGCTACTATCGTCGAATCCGACACCTGTATTGCGGTCACGATAATGTCTTCTATAAATACCTTGTCACTACCTATAATAGTACCAGAGATACATATAGTATCATTGTGGGCATACGACACTGTCCCTGTAATGATACAGAGAATTATGGTAATGACGTATTTCATCATATTGCCTTATTCCAACTCAATGGGGATGTATGGAACTGGCATGTGCTCAAATCCACCCTCCATCCTAAATGTGACTCCATAATCTGCAGCAAAAGCACCATGGTCTTTGTGCAGCATTTTCTCCATCTTGAGCGCTCTGTTTCTCTTTATATCACGAATAGGCTCTGCATAGAATTGTATTTTCTTATCGTTCTTGCCCGTTTCTATTCCTACTGCGGTAAAGTGATACTCGCCCTTTGAATCCTTGGCTTCGAGAATCAAGCCAGGCAATCCCTGAAACTTCCAAGGTCCATAGCTCAAGGGGATATCGGTGGTAAACCACACCTCATATTGGCGACCTCTGAAGGTACATGATGCCTGCTGACAATTATATCCAAGAATATCCTTCTGTCCGGCTTCCATCTTCCATTTAATTTTAGGTATAGACTCTGTATACTTATATACACCAGCCGCGTCCAAATCAACAACTTGTGTCAGCGTACCCTTCTTGGGGTAACTGATGAATGTTTCTCCCACCAAGGCATGCAACTGAAACATCTCTATTTTCCAGCGGTTCTTTTGGGCAAGCATCTGGAATTGGCCCAATAATTTATTCCTCTCCCTTACCACATAGCTGTGAGCTACACCTTGACCAATCTCCAGCATCAATGTTTCTTTTACACGCCATTCATTGGGATTGTTATCGCTAGCGGGTGAGCAAAGCTGGTTCATTTCATAACTTACTACCAGATTTATCATCTCTATGTCTGTCATTCCTGCTGTTTGTGCATAAGCGAATGAGCTTACTATGCCACAAATCAGAACAGCGAATAATTGCTTTAGGCTCTTCATAGTCTTTTAAAGTTTAATTGTAGTTATTGGTGTTCGATAAGATTTAATCGGACACCAATAAATTGTATTATGTTTTGTTGAGTTTCCAATTTATCAATAAGGCAAACTCCCTTAGCCTAACCTAAACATAAGAGGTAGCACATATCTGGTGGTGCAGGGCTTAGTCTTTTCCTTGTCCACATAACCTGGCTCCCATGCTGGCATGGCACCTACTACTCTTACGGATTCGGCAAGCAGGGCCTCAACGGCACGCTTGTATGCCTGCTGCTCCTGGGCAGAGAGTTCCTTGCCCTCAGCTTTCTTCTCCTTAGCATAAGCCATTACAACCGCCTCGGGCAATGTTTTGCTTCCCTCTGGTGCGTGTTTGCCAAATGCTATAGCGCGGATATTGGTTATCTGACCTGTCTCTGTAATGAAGAACTCTACCTGAACTCTTCCCATCACGCCTTGGCTCTGAGCCTCGGAGGGGTATTTAATGTTAGTAGCAAGCCATTTCATCAAGGCTCCC
>JAFOCV010000001.1 GCA_017381015.1 Bacteroidaceae bacterium | reverse complement strand
TCCCCTCACTCCCCACGGCATCATCGTTATGGGCAACGAAGGCAAGGGCATCAGCCGCGAGATAGAATCCCTCGTTTCCGACAAACTCTTCATCCCCTCCTACCCTCTGGACCGTCCCACCACCGAATCGCTCAACGTGGCCATGGCCACCGCCATCACCTGTGCCGAATTCAGAAGACGCACATAGTGCAGCACTCTCCATACCTGGGAATGAAGTCTCCCCCCGTCCCACTCCTTTTCTCTGTTTTTCGCAACAAACCCTTTCGGGTATAATCTGTGGTATGCACATCCCTATTCAATCCGAAAAGGGATTTTTCGTTGCTTTTCCGGAATGACACGATGCTCATTATAATAACTGAAACTGAGGTTACTGAGGCGATTGCAGAATATACATAAATCATTCTACTTTTTTTACCCTACTGACAACCAAATCCTTATAAGCGGTTTTCAATTCTTCAGAAAGGAAGGAGCTCTCTATTACACTGTTCCATTTCTTGGTGGATGCCAACATCTTATCAATAATTCTGTTTGATACCCTATCCTCTATTCCACTCTGTGAAATTGCCTCTATAAACGATTTACGATTAAAACCACCTATCGCCTCATTACCGTCTGATCCATAGCCCACCAATGGCATGGCAAGTTCGTCATTGTCCTTTATACCCGTCAGCAACACCGACAAGAGGTCGTAGGCAGGAGATAATTGATAACCTATTCCCTTGCGTTCTATCAGCGAAAAGTTCTTGCAATGCATATCACTATTTCCTGTAAGCCAAGAGAATAAGACAATTTCCCAAAAGCGCTGCACATCGAGCATGGGAGAGGCAGAGTAAAGCTTGATGGTATTGGCCAATTGGACATAAGCGCCACGATATTTATGCTCGGTAAGTCTGTTTGTCAATTGACACATGTCCAACATAGACAACTTCCCTCCGTTCTCTCCCCTATCCATTCTACGCGTTATGTATGCCAGTTCACCATCATCCATGCGTATCAAACCATGTACGGCCGTGGCAATGCCAGAAACCTCGGCAAGTTTCATCGTCAGGTCTTCCAACTCTGGCATGGCACGATAAGTGGAACTTTGGGGTTTGAGGATGTAATTGCCCCATAGCCCTACGATGGTCAGTTTGGCAGGTTCGTTCTTTCCACCTCGGTTCATGTCCAACGACAATTTGGGTTGCACGCCTGTTACCGATGTGCTCCTCTCCAACACCTGCAAGGCAAGCTCCTCGATATTATCTCTTGTATACGGGAGCAACGGTGCCTTTGATGTACCAAACAACTTCCTGGCGCATCTTGGATGGTAATCTGCAGCATTATCCTCCATCTCCTTATAGCAAAACAAGCACCTCTTCTTCATACCACTATTCATACTCTTGCACACTAATATTACCAATACAATCCTTGCAACATGCCAAGAGCAAACTCATTCTGTCACGAGGATTTATCTTCCAGTTCTTGTCTACTATATCCAGCATCCACCCTTCTGGAATCAAGCCATCAAAGACGGGGAACAACACTTCCTTATCATACGCCTCCTTCTGCAAAGGCATTGTGGGGGACAAGGGCACAGCTCCTTCCATGAGCAGATACTCGGCGGAATAGGAGAAATGATATCCATTCTCATCTTCCGTCAATATACCGGCAAAGGTATCATTGATATAGATTTTAGCCCGTTTCATACTTTGTCAATTTTCTTAGGCGCCAATTCCTCGCCAAAAAGAGTCAGCACCTTATTTACCTTGTCCAACTGGACGGTGGCTTTGCCATGCTCCAGCTCTCTCACAAAACGCACCCCCACACCACTACGCTCTGCCAGTTCCTGCTGAGTGAGATTGTGCAATGTACGCTTCTCTCGGATATATTCGCCTAAATTCATAATA
Source organism: Bacteroidaceae bacterium (assembly GCA_017381015.1). GTDB lineage: Bacteria > Bacteroidota > Bacteroidia > Bacteroidales > Bacteroidaceae > Physcousia. The sequence goes on along the minus strand of JAFOCV010000001.1, from coordinate 2,577 downwards.
CAATGTCTGCTTCTACAAAATGTGCCTATTAAGAACGTCCAACAATCATCCCGTTCGGGATTAAAATACTATTCTCAATAGCAAAATCATCCCGTTCGGGTACAAATATAGTTATTTTTTTCTATAATCAACCCGAAAGGGACGATTTTCTTGTTCACGGATGGAATATTACCTTAGATTAACTGAAACTGAGCTATCTGAGCTATAGGGGTGGGATGTCATGATTTGTGACACCATAGGAGAGGATGAGGCCGTGTTTTAGCGCTCCCCCTGCCAGGGAGAAAGAAAAGCGCACCCACAACAAACAAGGTGCTGAGAGTGCGCAGAGCTATGAACAACACATTCTTATATCTTATAATGTGAAAGGTGAAAACGGACTTGCGGAGCTTGATGAGCGGTTGTTTGGGTTCTCGTTCTTATCTTCGATTTTCGTCTTCGTTTTCGTTTCATTCTTTGTTTTCGTCTTCGTTATCGTTCCAGTTTTCCGTTTTCAGCTTTGACCGTTCACCTCTTAAGGTACTTTTCCGTCTTGCGATAGACCTCATCGTCGAGGCTGGTGGGAGTGGTGGCGAGGTCGGGGACGATGTAGCCTCGCTGCTTCCAGTTGCTGAGCATCTTGCTCACGGTACCTGTCTCTATGCCAAGGCGTTGGCGCAGGTGATGGAGGTCGAGACGGGTGAAGAATTCGGGCAGGAGGTCGAGCATGTTCTGAGGGCCGCGCTGACCCTTGCGATTGAGACGCACCTCGGCATCGTCTATGTCGTTGGCAAAGAAATGCATCTTGCACCACATGTCGTACTGAAGCGACCAGCGGATGAAGTCCTCCAGGGTCTTGTCCCACTTCTCACCTCCGGCCACATAGAGGACCATGGCCTTGAGATAGGCGATGACATTGGCGCGATATGAGAGGTTCTCATAGGAACGGCTCTGGGAGAGTCGGGCAAAGTCGGCACATTCCTCGATGAGATGCTTGGCCAACTTCTGTGCCTGAGGGCAGTTTATGAGGCCTCGGGCTTGCTGAAGTCGCTCGAGATAGGGACGGAGTTCCTGGTCGAAATCCTCGCCGTAGGTGCCGAAGACGGGCATGTCGGCACCAATCTCGCGCTCGGGTATAGTGCAGAAGTTTATGCGCGACACGGGGCCGTCCAGGAGTACCTGGCTGAAGTATTTGCGACCCTTGCTGATGGTGGTGGAGGCGTTCCAGTTGAAGCGGATGCACACGCGCTCGCTCACGGAACCGCATCCCACTCGCGTCTGTCCGTAGGTGTTTCCCGGGTCGAAGGCAAGGCACATGATCTGGAATTGTGACTTGCTATGCGAGGAGGTCTTCAGGGCATCGAACTGGTCTATCTCGTTCATCTTCGTGTAGAGGAACCTTCCCTCGGCATCTGCCATGCGCTGAACGAAGGCGGCATTGGTCATATCGGGGTCAATCTCCTGGATTACAAGTCCTTCGGGTCGCTTGGGCTTGTCCTTGTTGGCTCCCTTGGTTTGGAGCATCTGCTTCCATTCGCGCTCTCTGGCCATGTTTTCCCTGTCGCGTTGGCGCATGGGTTGTAGTATGTGGTTTATGGGCTCTGTGATGCAATTCTTACCGGCACCTGTGCCCGCCATCAGCACGTTCATCAGGGTGGCTTCGTGCTCCACATTGTCTATATAGGTGAATCTCGTTTGCCAAAGGTAGGAGGCCAGGGCAGGGAATACGGCATGTGCCACGGCAGGTTTGTAGACATCGGGCGTGCGGCTGACGAGGAGCTTTACCAGAGGAGGCAACTTCTTGGGCATGGCAGGAGGCATGTTGCATTGCTCCATCTCCATCTGCTCCAATATCTGTTGCTTGCATGAGGCCAGAGTGATTCTCATGATGCGTGGCATCTTGGTGTCCTGGCATCTGTTGCATGCCTGACGGATGGAGTTCATCCACTTCTCGGGGTCATGGCCGTAGGTGGGCAGAATCTCGGCTATCCACTCGGGGTTGTCGTTGCACACATGGCGCAGATGGCATGCCATGGAGAAGATGAAGTTGGTGAGCATTCCCTGGGATGGCACGCCACCCATCTGGTGGGCAAGTTCCTGGACGATGCTGGTTTCATAGTCGCCATTGTACTGATAGGGGATGTCCAGCGAGCCGTCTCTGTCCGAGAAGGTGTAGTGGGTGGGAAATTTGGGAGCATTGATGAGCTCCGCGTGATTGGTGTTGGTGTTTGCTTGATGGTTCATAGCTTTTATAGGTTAAGGGTTAATGGTTAGAGGTTAAAGGTTAAGGGTTAAAGGTTAAGGGTTAAGGGTTAATGGTTAGAGGTTAAAGGTTAAGGGTTAGAGGTTAAAGGTTAAAGGTTAAAGGTTAAGGGTTGGACACAGACCCCTTCTGCCTTTCAGGCATCTCCCCCTCTATGGGGAGAAGGCTGGCGCGGTGCTTGCGGTTGTAACTGACTCTCCCTCTGTCTCAGAGGGACAAAGTGAGCGGATGAGCGAAGTCGTTAAACGTTAAACGTTTGATGTTGCAAATATACTGCACAAAATTGGCACGTTGCGATATAGCGAGAGATAGAGCGAGATAGAGCGAGATAGAGCGAT